>NZ_NHSG01000120.1:0-20486 GCF_020024005.1 Streptomyces purpurogeneiscleroticus | reverse complement strand
CGGCAGCGCGTCCAGCCGGTGGCCTCCGCTGCCCGAGGGTGCGGGATCTCGACGGGGCGGGTGGCGGCGGTGGCCAGGTCCAGCCCGTGCGCGGTGGCGAAGTCGTCGTCGTAGACGGTGCCGAGGTAGCGCTGCGGCCCGTCGGGGAAGACGGTGGCGACGACCGCGCCCGGGTGGATCCGGGCCGCCCAGGCGGCGACCAGCGCGACCGCGCCGGTGCTCCAGCCGCCGCTGACGAAGTTGCCGGCGGCCAGCCGGCGGCAGGCGTCGGCGGACTCGGCCGGGCCGACCCAGTGCACCTCGTCGAACGCCTCGTAGGCGACGTTGCGCGGGTGGATGCTGCTGCCGAGGCCGCGCATCAGGCGTGGCCGGGCGGGCTGCCCGAAGATCGTGGAGCCGGTGGCGTCCACGCCGATCAGCCGCAGGTCCGGCCAGTGCCGGCGCAGCGGCCCGACGATGCCCGCGCTGTGCCCTCCGGTGCCGACGCTGCACACGAGGACGTCGAGGTGGTCCAGGTCGGCGGCGATCTCGGCGGCCAGCGAGGCGTAACCGGCGATGTTGTCGGGGTTGTTGTACTGGTCGGGCCAGTACGCGCCCGGGAGTTCGGCGCGCAGGGCGCGCAGCCGGGCCAGCCGCGCGGCCTGCCAGCCGCCCTCGGCCGCCGGGCGGTCCACCAGCTCCAGCCGGACGCCGTACGTACGCAGCAACTGCCGCATTGACGGCTCCAGTTCGGTGTCGCCGACCAGGACGACGGGGTGGCCGAGGGCCTGTCCCGCGAAGGCCAGGCCGACGCCGAGGGTGCCGGAGGTGGACTCCACGACCGGCGCGCCGGGCCGGAGTTCGCCGCGCTCCTTCGCGCCCAGCAGCATCGACACCGCGGCCCGCGCCTTCATGCCGCCCGCGCCGAGCCCTTCGAGCTTGGCCCAGAAGCCGGGGTGCGGGCAGGGCAGTCCGGTGGTGATCCGGGCGAGCGGGGTGCGGCCGAGCAGGCCGAGCAGCTGCGGATTGGCGGTGGCGGTCAGGACGGCCGTGGTCATGCGGCGGCTCCGGAGACGGCGGACGCGGTGCCGGCGGCGCGGTACCGGTGGACGATCCCGGGCCCGCCGTCCAGCCAGAAGAACGGGTACGGCTCGGCGCACACCGCGCTCACCCCGGCCCCGAGGAACCGCGGCAGCACCGCGCTGCCGGTCTGCGCGAACATCACCAGCGGCGTGCCGTGCGCGGCGGCGTGCGCGCGCAGCGCCTCGAAGCTGCCGTTGCCGAGCGTCATGCCGGACGCGAGCACCGCGTCGCAGCGGTCCAGCTCGGCGAGCGCGTCGGTGACGACCGGCTCGCCCCACTCCGTCGTACCGCCCTTGAGGTCGCACGGTACGTACGCCAGACCGCGCTCGTGCAGCGCCTCCAGCAGCGAGTTGACGACGCCGACGACGAGCACCCGCGCGCCGGGAGGCGCGTCGATCAGCTCCACGACGGCGCGCGCACGGGCGCGGGACTTCTCCAGCGAGCTGCCCGCGGGCAGCGGGAACGGCCGGGCGCCGCCCGCCGTCCCGTGCGGCGCGACGTCCATCAGGTACGCGTCCAGCGCCGCCACCCGTACCGGCAGCAGCTCGTGCGCCAGCAGCTTCGCGACATCGGCGCCGACGCACGCCTCGACGGCCTCATCGGTCAGCGCGCCGGGCTCGACCGCGCAGGAGCCGACCGCCGAGCCCAGCCGCAGGCTGAGCACTTCGTTGCGGTAGCCGCCGGCGCGCCCGGCATGGCGGACGGCCTGCCGGGTGCTGAAGGCCGTGGAGATCCGCCGCTCGGCGGGATCGGGCCCGTACGCGCCGGCCAGGACGCCGGCCACCAGGTCGTCGTAGCAGGTGACGGCGGTACAGGGACCGTCGGCGACGGTGCTCATCGGCCCACCACCCGCGGGCGCAGCCCGGAGAGCAGCTCCTCGACGCGGGCACGGGCGCCCGGCCCGGCCGCGTCCCCGGCCATGACGTGCCCGAGGTACTCGTTGTTGCTGCCGGCCGCCTTGACGGTCTTCCCCGGCTCGGCGAGCTGGAGTTCCAGCACGCCGTCCGCCTCGCGCACGGCGTCGCCGCCGTCGATGTCCGCGAGCACGCCCGCCTCCCGCGGCACGAGGAAGCCGATGGCGGCGCTGGCCAGTCCGGTGTCGCGGACGGTCAGGTCGGGCCGGTGGCCGAGCGCGACGTCCACGCAGGCGGCGGCCACGTCGATGCCGGTGACATGGCGGATCAGCTCGGTGATGCGGTTGCCGGCGGGCCGCGGGTTGACCTCGACGACGCGCGGCCCGTCGGGCGTCAGCTTGATCTCGGTGTGCCCGACGACGCCGTCCAGGCCGAGCGCCTTGAGGGCCTGTACGGCGGTGTCGGCGGCGGCCGCCGCGTCCCCGGCGGAGAGCGCCGCGGGGAACATGTGCCCGGTCTCGATGAAGGCCGGCGCCCCGCCCACGCTCTTGTCCGTCACCCCGACGACGTGCGTGGCGCCGTCGTGCGTCACGGTCTCCACGCTGACCTCGGGCCCGTGCAGCAGCTCTTCGAGGAGGACGACGGGGGCCCGGCGCTGGCCGCGCGCGTTGACGGGGAAGTCCTCGATCGCGCGGTACGCGCGCTGCAGCTCCGCCTCGTCCGCGACCTTGCGTACGAACATCCCGGCGCACAGGTCCACCGGCTTGAGCACCAGCGGATAGCCGATCTCCGCGGCGGCCGCGGCCGCTTCGGACCGGTCGGCGCAGACCGCGAACCGCGGCTGCGGCAGCCCGGCGTCCGCGAGCACGCGGCGGGTGGCGTCCTTGCGGCAGGCGTTCTCGACCGCTTCCGGGGCCGGACCCGGCAGGCCGAGGTGGCCGGCGATCCGGGCGACGGTCGGCAGGTAGTAGTCGCAGGACGTGATCACGCCGTCGAAGCCCAGCGCGGCGTGCAGCTGCTCGGCGTACGGCAGCAGCGTGTCCAGGTCGTTGGTGTCGGCGGTCAGCACATTGCGGGCGCCGAGCAGCGGGTGGGCCGTGCCCTCGGGCGCGCTGCGCAGGTAGTGGTGCAGGTCGCGAGTGAGGAACGTGAACTCGTGCCCGCCCTCGCGGATCGCGCGTGGCAGCAGCCTGCTCATTGCACCGACCCAGCTCTCGACCATCAGCAGATGAGCCACGATTCCCCTTCGCCAGCAGTGAGTTGCGGTCGTCGGCCCGGCCGGAAACGCACCTTCGGAGAGTTGTCCGGCTTGACCGAGCCACACTGTAAACGATAATCATTTTCAAGTCACCTCTTTGCACGGTGTTCCCGCCACTGCCCCGAATGCGAGCTCTGTGATCACCGCCGCCCGTCGCCCCGCCCTGCTCTGCGCCCTCGCGGCCACCGCCGCCGCGCTGCTCCCCGCGGCGCCCGCGCACGCCGCCGCTCCCCCGGCCCCCGCGCTGCACTTCGGCGCCTGCCCCGACTCCGTGCCGGACCCGCCGACGCCCGACCGCGTCGAGTGCGGCGAGCTGAGCGTCCCGCTGGACCGGAGCCACCCCGGTGGCCGGGTCATTGACATCGCCGTCTCCCGGGTACCGGCTTCCGGCACGCCGGAGGAGCGGCGCGGCGTTCTGCTGGTGAACCCGGGCGGGCCCGGCGGCTCCGGGCTCCCGTATGCCGTCACCAAGCGCGCCAAACTCCCCGAGAGCGTGCGGCGTTCGTACGACGTGATCGGGTTCGACCCGCGCGGTACGGGACGCAGCGCGCCCGCGGACTGCGGTCCCATGGGCGGCCTCTTCGACGCGCCCGGCCAGGACCCGGTACCGAAGGACCCCGCCGCCGAGCGCGCCTACCTGGACTCCCTGCGCCGTACGGCCGACGACTGCGCCACCGGCGTCGGCGACGCCCTGCCGCACCTCTCGACCACCGAGACGGCCCGCGACATGGACGCGATCCGCGCGGCCCTCGGCGAGCGGAAGATCGGCTACCTGGGCGTGTCCTACGGGACGTACCTCGGTGCCGCCTATGCCGCCCAATTCCCGCACCGGGTCGGCCGGATGGTGCTCGACAGCGTCGTCGGCCCCGAGGACTGGTACGACTTCGACCTGCGGCAGAGCCGGGCGCTGCTGCGCCAGCGCGACACCTTCTTCGGCTGGGCCGCCGCGCACGAGGAGCGCTTCGGGCTGGGCGACAGCGCCGCCGACGTCCGCGCCGCCTACCAGCGCGCCCGCGACGGCCTCGCGGACCGTCCCGTCGACGGCTTCGGCGCCGCGGAGTTCGACCGCACCGTCTACCGGGCGCTCGGCCGTACCGAACGCTGGGCCGGCCTGGCCGACGGCATCCGTACATACCTACAGGACGGGACCGTCGCGCCGCTGCGCCCGGCCGCCCCCTTCGACGGCGCCGCGTCCCGTACGTACGAGGCCGCCAACCGCACCGTCAAGTGCGCGGACGGCCCCGGGCCCACGCCCGCGGAGGTGACCGCCGACCTCCGTCGCATACGGCGGCTCGACCCGCAGCCGGTGCTCACCGGGATGGAGGCTTCGGTGTGCGCGTACTGGCACCACAGGCCCGCCCACCGCACCGCGCTGGGCAGCCCCGCCGCGCCCCCGGTCCTGCTCATCGCCTCCGACCACGATCCGGTCACGCCCATAGCCGGCGCCCGCGGCCTGCAACGGCGGCTGCCGGGCTCCCGACTCGTCACCCTGCACCACGACTACTCCCACGGCGTGTTCGCCAGCCGCGGCAACGGCTGCGTCGACGGCACGGCGGCGGCCTACCTGGTGAACGGGGCCGTACCGACGGCCGACGTGCACTGCGCCGGCCCCGGCCTGCCGACACCCTGACCCCGAAAGCACGGAACCCCATGACTGTCACCGACACCGCGCGGCCCGCCGCGCCCGCCTACACCGTGCGGGCCGCCACCCCCGCCGACATCGACGGCGCCCGCCGCATCATGCTCGACACCCTCTACCGGGAATTCCGCTACGGCTACGTGCCGCGGTGGCACCGCGACGTGATCGACCTCCCCGGTACCTACCTCGACGATCCCCGCCACCTGCTGCTGGTGGCCGTGCACGAGGGCGAGGTGGTGGGCACGACCGGCGTACGCTCCGCGGGCCCCGCGCATCCGCCGCACCCCCGCTGGCTCGCCGACCGCTACCCGTCCGGCTCCACCGCCCAGCTCGTACGCGTGTACGTCGACCCGGCGCACCGGCGGCACGGACTGGCCCGCACGATGGTCCGCAGGGCCTGTGACTTCGCGGCGGCCACCCCCGGCTACGAGCGGATCTACCTGCACACCAACGTCAAGGTCGAGGGCAGCGGCGCCTTCTGGCGCAGCCTCGCCGACGAGATCTTCGACGCCCGCGCGACGGGCGAGCACGGGCCGGGCGTCGAGACCGTGCACTTCGAGATCCCGATGCCGCCCGCACCCTGAGAGCACGTCCGGTACCGGTCAACGTCTTGGTGTACGACCAGAGTTAGGTATACCTATCACGGCCGATCACCGATGCCGGTGACCCGTCCCGCCCGGCAGGCTGGCCACCTCTTCCGGAGATGGCCGGTCCGGACGTGTACTTCGGAGGCGGGGACATGCTGGAGTCGGAGAACCGCGACCACCGGGTCGCCCTGGCCGGGCGGGACGAAGCGCTGACGGAGGTCGAGGACCTGCTGCGGCACCGGCGTCTGGTGACGGTGACCGGCCCCGGCGGCGTGGGCAAGAGCGCACTCGTCGGGGCGCTGGCGCGCCGGCCGGGGCTCGTACCGGGGGCGGTCGTGGCCCGTACCGACCTCGCGCCGCTCGTCGACCCCGGGCTCGTGCCGCACTGGCTGGCCCGCGCGCTGGGCACGGACGGCCCCGCGGGCAAGCCCCAGCTCGCCGCGCTCGCCCAGGCGTTGGGCGACACCCCGGCGCTGCTGGTCGTGGACACCTGCGAACACCTGGCCAAGCGGTGCACCGAGGTCCTCATCGCACTGGTCGACGCCTGCCCGCGCCTGCACGTACTGGCCACCAGCCGCGCCCCGCTGCGCACCCCGGGCCTGTATCCGCTGTCCCCCGTACCGCTCGACGTCGCGGCCGGACTGTTCACGGAGTACGCCGGGCAGCTCGACGCCGAGGAGACGGCGCCCGACATGGTCCGGCGGATCTGCGCGCTGCTGGACGGCCTGCCGCTCGCCGTGCGGATCGCGGCGGGCCGGCTCGCGCAACACTCCGCCGCCGAGGTCCTCGACGGCCTCATCGACGCCGAGGCCGCGCTCGACCTGCCGGCCACCGGGTCCGGCCTGCCCGGCCGCCAGCGTTCGCTGCGCGACTCCCTCGACTGGAGCCTGCGGCTGTGCACGGCCGAGGAACAGCTGCTCTGGGCGCGGCTCAGCGTCTTCCCCGGCAGCTTCGAGCCCGCACAGGTACTGGAGATCTGCGGCGACGCGGCGCTGCCGCCCGGCCCTCTCATCGCGGCGTTCACGGGGCTGGCCTGGCAGTCGCTGATCGAGCCGCAGCCGGACGAGGAGGAGGGCACGGCCTTCCGGATGCCGCGCACCACCCGGGCGTACGGGCGGCAACGGCTGCGCCTGTCGGGAGAGGAGCGGGAGCTGTTGACCCGCTTCCTCACCTGGACGCTGCGCGCATCGTGACAACCGGCGCGCGTGTTTGACCAGGTTCTTTCCTAGGGAATTCGCCATATGCACACCCAGTGCATCGAACGCTCACTAGGCTGTTCCGTTCCAGCCGCCGCTCAGCGGGCAGGTTCCGCCATGCCGAAGCTTCCTCCGGCCGGACACATCAGTACTGTTCCGGCCGCACCACCGCCCGGCAATCCCGCCAGGCTGATTCGAGGAACGTTTCCGCTGGCGCTGGCCACGGTCTGCGCCCTCCTCGGGCGGGGCCTCGACCTCCCGCAGCTCTTCCTGCCCCTGATGCCCGCCGTCGCGGCACTGCCCGCGATCTGGCGGTCGGGCGGGCGCGACGTGCTGGGCGCGGGCGCCGCGGCGCTCGGCGGCGTCGCGGTACTGGGCTGGGGCGCCCGCCCGGGGAACGCGATAGCGGCACTGGCGGGCGTGCTGACCGTCATCGCGCTGATCCGCGCCGCAGCCCGCCGCAGCCGCCGCCAGGAGTCCAAGCTCGCCCGCCTCGGCCGGCTGGCCCAGGTGACCCAGGCGGCGGTGCTGCCCCGGCCGCCCGAGTCGGTGGGCGGGGTACGGCTGGACGCGCGGTACCTCGCGGCCACCCCCGGCGCCACGGTCGGCGGCGACATCTGCGGCGCCGAGCGCACCCCCTTCGGCGTGCGGCTGCTCATCGGCGATGTGTCGGGCAAGGGCTTGGACGTGGTCGCGACGGCCGCCGAGACGCTGCACATCTGGCGGGAGCTCGCGCACCACGAGAGCAGCCTGGCGGGCATCGCGCTGCGCATGGACACCGCCGTCACCCGCATCCACCACCACGACGGCTTCGTCACCGCGCTGCTGATCAATGTGTACGACGACGGCCGGGTGGAGCTGCTGAGCTGCGGCCATCCGCCGCCGCTGCTGGTGCGCGACGGCCGGGCCACCTGGCTCGCCGGGCTGGACGCGACGGCCCCGCTCGGGCTGATGCGGATGGTGCAGGACCGGTGCCCGACCGCGGTCGTGCGGCCGGCGCCGGACGACTGGCTGCTGCTGTGCACGGACGGGGTGGCCGAATGCCGGAACGAGGCGGGCGAGTTCTACCCCCTCGCCGAGCGCCTCACGGCCCTCTGCGGCCGCGAGCCGACCGCCGTCCTGGACGCCCTCGAGGTCGATCTCGCCCGTCACCGCGACGGCGGCTGCCGGGACGACGCGATGATGCTGCTCATCCGCCCGCCGTCCCGGCAGCACTCCACCTGATCCCCGGGCCCGGCCGGAGTACTCAGCGGGACTCCGGCGGCGGAGGCGGCGTGGGCGCGCCGGCCGGCGGGGCGATCTTCGCGTGGACGGTCGCGGGGGCCGTCACGGTCGTGGCGGCCACCGGAGCCTCCGTACGGGGCAGCACGGCATCCCGCCGCGCACCCGGGTCCCAGCCGGTCTCCACCACCCGCTTCTGCACGAGCACGGCACCGCCCAGCACCGCCAGGCCGATGGCCAGCATCAGCACGACGGCGCCCGCCCCGCCCAGCTCGGCCGCGTTCCCGATCAGCGCGCCGAACCAGCCGAAGTCCGCGTCCCCGAAGGTGGTGTTCTCCTCGCCGAACGCGCCGAGCACCTTCAGGAGCAGCGCGGGCAGGAAGGTGATGAGGACGCCGTTGACGAAAGCGCCGAGGGCCGCGCCGCGCCGGCCGCCCGTCGCGTTGCCGTACACGCCGGCCGCGCCGCCGGTGAAGAAGTGCGGCACCAGCCCCGGCAGGACCAGCGCGAGGCCGAACCACGGGTGGAAGAGCGCGGAGAGCAGCCCGAGGCTGACCAGACCGCCGAGGAAGCTGCAGAGGAAGCCGATGAGCACGGCGTTCTGCGCGTACGGGAAGACGATCGGCGCGTCCAGCGACGGCACCGCACCGGGCACCACCTTCTTGGCGATGCCCTGGAAGGCCGGGACCAGCTCGCCCAGGATGGTCCGCACGCCGAACAGGATGATCGCGACGGCGATGCCGAACTGCAGGCCCTGCATGACGGACTGCATGAGGTAGTTGCCGAAGCCGGTGGCGGCCGCGCCGCCGTCGGGCGCGAACGCCTTGAACGCAGTGCCCCGGCCCGCCTTCGCCAGGAACAGCATCGCCATGATCACGTAGATCAGGACCATGGACAGCGCGGTGGCCACCATCGAGTCCCGCAGGAAGCGCAGCCCCTCGGGCAGCTTCATGTCCTCCGTACTGCGGCTGCGCCTGCCGACCAGCTGACCGGTCGCGCCCGCCGCGACGTACCCGGCGGTGCCGAAGTGGCCGATGGCGATGGTGTTGTCGCCGGTGATCCGCTTGGTCCACGGGTGCGCGAAGGCCGGCATGGAGACCAGCAGGATGCCCAGCAGCACGCCGCCGACCAGCACCACCACGGCCGAGGACTGGCCGGCGGTGGCCAGCACCACGGTCAGCAGGGTCGCCATGAACAGCATGTGGTGGCCGGTCAGGAAGACGTACCGCAGCGGCGTGAAGCGGGCCAGCAGCAGGCTGACCCCGAAGCCGACGATCATCAGCCAGGCGACCCGGGCGCCGAACTGCGCCTGCGCGATGCCGACGATCGCCTCATTGGTCGGGATGACGCCGTGCGCGCCGGTCGCGCCCTGGATCATCTCGCCCAGCGGGGCGAGCGCCGTGACGACCAGCCCGGCGCCCGCGCCGATCAGCAGGAAGCCCAGCGTCGCCTTGATGGCGCCGCCGATGATCTGCCCGGCGGTCTTCTTCAGGGCGATCAGGCCGGTGGCCGTGATCAGGCCGACCAGGTACGCCGGCTGGCTGAGGACCTCGTTGACCAGGAATTCGGCGATCGATACGAGCCAGTGCATGGAAAACTGCGCCCTTCGTTACTGGACGTCGTAGGTGTCGCGGAGGATGCGGTCGACCTCACCCGTACTGGTGAAGTTCTCGACGACCTTCACCGGGACGCCGACGTCGCCGAGCGTCCTCGCGATCTCGCCCGAGGTGAGGATGGCGACGGCCTCGCCGGCCTTGCCCTTGGCGGACATGGTGTCGGTCGCCTCGACGGTGACGTACTTCGTCCAGCCCCAGCGGTCGAGCACCTGCTCCAAGGTGTTCTTCAGGAAGAGGCTGGTGCCCAGGCCGTTGCCGCAGACGGTGAGGATCTTGTGCACGGACGTCCCGCCGCCGCCCGGCTGCCGCTCATCCGGCTCCTGCCGTTCTTCCGGCTCCTGGGGCGCGTCCCGGCCCGCCAGTACCGCGACCAGCGCCTCCGGCATCCGGGCCTCGTGCAGCGCCCGCTCGGTCTCCGGGTCACCGAGCAGCCGGGCGAGCGCCGCCATCGCCTCCGTGTGCGCCCCGGAGTCGCGCGCCGCGAGCCCGACGACCAGGCTCACCGGGTCGTTCGCCTCGTGCCCGAATTCCACCGGCTCGGCCAGCCGCACCCACGACATGCCGGTCTTCAGGACCGCGGGCGAGGGGCGGGCGTGCGCGAAGGCGAAGCCGGGCGCGATGACGATGTACGGCCCGTTCGCCTCGACGTTCTCGATCATTTCCGTGGTGTACTCGCCAGTACTGGTACCGGTCGCGACCATGAGGTCGCCGGCGGCCCGTACCGCCTCCCGCCAGTCCGCCGCCGCCACGTCCAGCCGCACGGCCTCGGCGGGAATCAGTTCGCTCAGTGTCGGCATGGACGGGATCGTCGCACGAAAACGCTTGCCTGGATATGCGCAGTGCGGCGCCGGAAGGGATCATCGGAACATGAACGTGAGGATGCGGGTCGCCCAGCAGGAGGAAGCCGACGAACTGCTCGGCCGCAGTCCGCTCGCCGCGCTGGTGGGCATGCTGCTGGACCAGCAGGTGCCGATGGAATGGGCGTTCACCGGTCCGTACACCATCGCCCGGCGGATGAACGGCGACGACCTGGACGCGCACGCCATCGCGGCGCAGGACCCGGAGGCGTTCGAGGAGCTGCTCGCCCGCAAGCCGGCCGTGCACCGCTATCCGCGCTCGATGGCCAAACGGGTGCAGCAGCTGTGCCAGTACCTCGTCGAGCACTACGACGGGGACGCCGAGGCCGTGTGGCGGGACGCACCGACCGGTGCCGAGCTGCTGAAACGCCTCAACGACCTGCCCGGCTTCGGCAAGCAGAAGGCACAGATCTTCCTTGCCCTCCTCGGCAAGCAGTTCGGCGTACGCCCCGAGGGCTGGCGCGAGGCCGCCGGCCCGTACGGCGAGGAGAACTCCCACCGCTCGGTCGCCGACATCACGGGCCCCGAGTCCCTGGCCGAGGTCCGCGCGTACAAGCAGCAGATGAAGCGAGCGGCGAAGAAGGCGGCGGGGAAGTAACAGGGGCGGCGGGCACAGGCCCGCCGCCCCTCTTCTTGTACTGCTGGTACTGCTTGTACTGCGCGCTCAGGTTTTTGTACTGCGCGCTCAGCCTTCCGGCGAGGCGGCCACCCGTGCCGCCCAGCGCTTTTCGACGCCGGAGAGCCGCCAGTAGGCGATCGCCGCCGCCCAGACGACGACGAAGAGGCCGACGATGATGTAGCCGACGTTGTCCAGCTCCAGGCCGGAGATCCAGCCGGTGACCGCATCCGTCAGGCCGAGCTTCTCGTGCAGCACGCTGACCAGCTCGATGGTGCCGATGAAGAGCGCCACCGCGATGGACAGGCCGGTGATCGTGAGGTTGTAGTAGACCTTCCGCACCGGGTTCGAGAACGCCCACTGGTACGCGAAGTTCATGAACGTGCCGTCGAGCGTGTCGAAGAGGCTCATCCCGGCCGCGAACAGCAGCGGCAGGCACAGGATCGCGTACCAGGGCAGCCCGGACGCGGCGCCGCTGCCCGCCATCACCATCAGCGTCACCTCGGTCGCGGTGTCGAAGCCGAGACCGAGGAGCAGCCCGATCGGGAACATCTGGCCCGGCCGCGTAATGGCCTTGGTGAACCGGCCCAGAATCCGGTTCATGAAACCGCGCGAGTTCAGCTGCCGTTCCAGCTCCGACTCGTCGTACTCGCCGGCCCGCATGGCACGGAAGACGCGCCAGATCCCGGCCAGCGCGACCAGGTTGAGGGCGGCGATGAGGTAGAGGAAGGCCCCGGAGACGGTCGTGCCGACCGTGCCGAGCACCTGGTGCGTACGGGACTCCTCGTCCATCAGCGTCCCGGCGAGCGCCGCGCCGCCCGAGACGAGCGCAGCCATGAGCACGACCATGCTGGAGTGGCCGAGCGCGAACCAGAAGCCCACCGAGACCGGCCGCTTCCCGTCCGCCATGAGCTTGCGAGTGGTGTTGTCGATGACGGCAATGTGGTCCGCGTCGAACGCGTGCCGCATGCCGAGGGTGTACGCGGTAATACCCAGGCCCACGCCGAACACCTGGGTGCCGACGGTGTAGTGGCCGGGCACGACGAGCAGGAACAGCACACCGAACGCGACGATGTGCAGAGCGGCTATGACCGCCAGCAGACCGGCGGTCCTTACGGTGTCACGGCGCTGCCAGCGATATTCGGGCAGCACGGAAGAAGAATTCGGGGCATCGGTGGGCAGGGCCATCCGGCGATCACGCTCCAGCACCTCGTGGAATCAATTCGTGAGATGCCGTGGCCGGTCTCCTGGCTTACGGGTACGCGCGCCCGTCCCGGCCTTCCCGCCCGCACTCTGCGGACAGTGGCCCCCCGTACGCTCGTGGTGCACGTACGGGGAAAAGGGTCGGTAGCTCCCCGATCACAGTGGCGAGGGCCGCTCCGGAATCGGACCCGAAGGTCTTCACCGGTCTTCCCGAGCACCACGGCCCGGCCACTCTAACCCCCTGCGTCCCGCTGCCGGGCGGTGTCCTTCGTCACCGGCTCGCGAGACACCGGCTCCCGGGACGCCGGCTCCTCCGCCGCCCAGCTCCCCAGCAGCCGCAGTGATTCCGCCGAGGCCGAGCCCGGCTCCGCGTGGTAGACGATCAGCTGCTGGTCCGGGTCGGCGGGCAGCCGCAGCGTCTCGTACGACAGGGTCAGCGGCCCGACCACGGGATGGTGCAGCCGCTTCACCCCGAAGCCCTTGTCCTGCACGTCGTGCGTGGCCCACAGCTGCCGGAACCTCTCGCTCTTGACCGACAGCTCCCCGATCAGCGAGGCGAGCAGCGGGTCATCGGGATGGCAGCCCGCGTCCATCCGCAGGAAGGCGACGATGTCGGCGGCCTTGCTCTCCCAGTCGACGTACAGCTCGCGGGCGGCCGGATCCAGGAAGACCTGCCACGCGACGTTCCGCTGCTCGAGCGGGAGCGCGGCGTAGTCGCCGAGCAGCGCGCACGCCATGCGGTTCCAGCCGATGACGTCCAGGCGGCGGCCCGCCACATACGCCGGTATCCCCTCCATCGAGTCGAGCAGCTGCTGGAGCGCGGGCCGCACCCGCTGCGGCCGCCCCGCGCCGCGCGAGCGCTTGGCCTTCGGCTTGACCAGATGGCTCAGATGCGCCCGCTCGGCCGCATTGAGCCGCAGCGCGCCGGATATCGCGTCGAGGACCGCCGTGGAGACGTTCTGCCCGTGGCCCTGCTCCAGTCTTACGTAGTACGCCACACTCACCCCGGCCAGCTGCGCGAGCTCTTCGCGCCGCAGGCCCGGCACCCTGCGCCGCCCGCTGTGCCGCGGCAGTCCGACGTCCTCGGGCTGCAGACGCGCGCGGCGGGTGCGCAGAAACTCGCTCAATTCTGTGCGCTGGTCCATAAGGCCAGTATCCGGGTGGTCGGGCACGGACGCCGGGCCGCGAGGGTGCCACTGCCAGTGGTAGGAACCGCGTTCGTACCAAAACGGGGGGTCTGGCTCCACTTCCGCGCGCGGAGCAGGCTCGATGGCATGACACACACCTCTGTCGCCGCGTATGCAGCACCCGCGCCCAAGGCACCCCTGGAGCGCACCACCATTCCGCGCCGCGAGCTCGGCGCGCACGACATCGAGATCGAGATCAAGTACGCGGGGATCTGCCACTCCGACATCCACCAGGTCGACAACGGCTGGGGCGAGGGCATCTTCCCGATGGTCCCGGGCCACGAGATCGCCGGTGTGGTCGCCGCGGTGGGCCCCGAGGTCACCCGCCACAAGGTCGGCGACCGGGTCGGCGTCGGCTGCATGGTCGACTCCTGCCGGGAGTGCGACAACTGCAAGGCCGGACTGGAGCAGCACTGCACCGGCACCGGCAACGTACAGACGTACAACGCCATCGGCCGGGACGGCGAGCCGACCTACGGCGGCTACTCCACGCACGTCGTGGTCTCCGAGGACTTCGCCCTCCGCATCCCCGAAGGCATCTCCCTGGACGCCGCCGCGCCGCTGCTCTGCGCCGGTATCACCGTCTACTCGCCGCTCTCGCGCTGGGGCGCGGGCCCCGGCAAGAAGGTCGCGGTCGTCGGCCTGGGCGGCCTCGGCCACATGGCCGTGAAGATCGCGCACGCGATGGGCGCCGAGGTCACCGTCCTCAGCCAGTCGCTGCGCAAGAAGGAGGACGGCCTGAAGCTGGGCGCCTCCGACTACCGCGCCACCTCCGACCCGGCCACCTTCGAGGAGCTGGCGGGCCGCTTCGACCTGATCATCAACACCGTCTCCGCCAACCTGGACGTGGACGCCTACCTCTCGCTGCTCCGCGCGCACGGCACGCTGGTGCAGGTCGGCGCGCCGGAGGACCGGCTCTCCCTCTCGCCGTTCTCGGTGATCGGCGGCAGCCGGGCGATGGCCGGTTCGATGATCGGCGGCATCCCCGAGACCCAGGAGATGCTCGACTTCTGCGCGGCGCACGGCCTCGGCGCGGAGATCGAGGTGATCCCGGCCGAGCAGATCAACGACGCGTACCGGCGGGTGCAGGCGAGCGACGTCCGCTACCGCTTCGTGATCGACGCCTCGACGATCTGATTCCCGGGGACGGGCCCGTGGACCGTGTGCTCCGCGGCCGGTCCGTCCCTTACGGAGCCGGGTGGCCGCTCGACGGCCGCCCGGCTTCGTCGCATTTGGGCGTGAAAAGACGGCGTTAGCCGGACGTTAGCGGACCAGTAGCACCCCCGGACAGAGTGGATGTCGTGCCGGACGGACCAGCCGGCCGCAAGAGCCACTCACATCGGACTCACCAGTCACGGGGGACCCACCATGCCGAAGAAGACCGTCAAGGCCGCCGTCGCCTCGCTCCTCGCCGTCGGCGCCCTGTCGGCGGCCGCCGGCCCGGCCCTGGCCCAGACCGCCCGCCCGGCGGCCGCCGCCAAGGTGGCGCCCTGCACGGCGTCGGCGCTGACGTTCGAGGCCGGCACCGTCAGCCGGCCGATCAACCACGTCCTGCTCAAGGCCACCAACACCTCGAAGAAGACCTGCGCCTTCTCGGCCGAGACCTACCCGCTCCTGCGGCTCCACAAGGACCAGCAGGCGGTCACGCCGGTCATCGACGGCTCGGAGCCGCAGGCCGTGGTCACCCTCGCTCCCGGCGGGACGGCCTACGCGGGCGTCGTGCTCTCCTCCGCCGACTCGTCGGAGAAGGGCTTCAGGACCAGCAGGTTCGGCGTGGCCGTGGCCAGGGACACCGCCCTGAAGAACGTCACCGTCAAGGGCGGCCCGGTGTACGTCCAGCCCGGCGCCGCCCGGGTGACGTACTGGCAGGACAACCCCGCCGACGCCCTCGTCTGGTGATGCGCTCCGGCCGGGGGCGTCCCCCGACCCCCGGCCGGGCCCCGTTCCCCGCACGCGCGGGCCGGTCCTCTTCGGAGACCGGCCCGCCGCACTCGGGCAGCGACGGGGCATTGATCCCTGTACGCCGTATACACACCGTTCGTACCCGTGCGACATGGCTGCGCCCGAGGCCGGGTGACCGGTAGGCTTTCCGTGTGATCTTCAAGCGCATCGGAAATGGGCGGCCGTACCCCGACCACGGCCGGGAGAGCACCCGCCAGTGGGCGGATGTGGCCCCGCGCCCGGTACGCCTTGACCAGTTGGTGACCACCAAGCAGCAGCTCGATCTGGAGACGCTGCTCGCGGAGGACTCGACCTTCTACGGCGACCTGTTCGCGCACGTCGTGAAGTGGCAGGGCGACCTGTACCTGGAGGACGGACTGCACCGCGCGGTGCGGGCCGCGCTCCAGCAGCGCCAGGTACTGCATGCCCGCGTCCTCGAACTGGACTGAGGCCCGCCAGTAACGGCTGATCGAGGGCCCGAGCTTCACGGAGCGTGGCAGCGGCGCCCGGTATTGGCCCTTTCGGGTCAGGTCTCGCGCCACGAACAGATCATTTAATAGGCAGAGCGCCGCAGCCGCACTACGCTGCGGACATGAGCATGCTGACGCCCCCCGGCATGGGCGGTAAGAAGTACCGCATCACGGGCGACAGGTATCCGCGGATGCGCCGTCCCCGTCGTGAGCGCAGGATCGTTGTGGCTGTCGTGGCCTCGGCCTGCGTACTGGGAGTGGGCGCCTGGGGCGCCGTACAGCTCATCGACGTCTTCACCGGGAACGGCGACACTGCGCAGGCCGCGCAGGGGAAGCCGAAGTGCCCGACCCGGCAGGACGCCGGCAAACCGCAGCACACGGCGAAGCCGCTGCCCAAGCCCAAGACGATCAAGGTCAACGTGTTCAACGCGACCACCCGCAGCGGGCTCGCCAAGGACACCGCCGACGCGCTCAAGAAGCGCGGCTTCACGATCGGCGAGGTGGGCAACGCGCCCGCCGCCTATGACAAGAAGGTCAAGGGCACCGGCGTACTGCTCGGCGCGCCGGCCGCGGCGGACGGTTCCTTCAAGGTGCTGGGCACGCAGCTGGCTGGGGCCCAGCAGAAGACCGACGCCCGCAAGGGCGGCGACGTCGACCTGATCATCGGCGACAAGTTCAAGGACCTGGCCAAGGAGAAGGACGCCAAGGCCGCGCTCGCCGCGCTGACCGCCCCGCCGAAGGAGAAGCCGGACACGCCGGGGTGCTGAGCACCACCGGCGCGCCGACCGCCCTGTAAGGGTCGCCGATCACCGTGTCGGGATCAGCGTCCCCTTCGTACGCTCAGCCGGTTCGTACGCTGCGCCGCCCGGCCCCTTCGTACGCTTCGTACGCTCAGCCGGCCGTCCCGTACATGCGGTCGCCCGCGTCGCCCAGGCCCGGAACGATGTAGCGGTCCGCGTTCAGCCGCTCGTCGACCGCCGCGGTGACCAGCGTCACCGGCGTCCCGGCCAGCTCCCGCTCCATGACCTCCACGCCCTCGGGCGCGGCCAGCAGGCACAGCGCGGTCACGTCGTCGGCACCGCGCTTGATCAGTTCCTTGATCGCCGCGACCAGCGTGCCGCCCGTGGCGAGCATCGGGTCCACGACGTAGACCTGGCGCCCGGAGAGGTCCTCCGGCATCCGGGTGGCGTACGTCTGCGCCTCGTACGTCTCCTCGTTGCGGACCATGCCCATGAAGCCGACCTCGGCCGTCGGCAGCAGCCGCACCATGCCGTCCAGCATGCCGAGCCCGGCCCGCAGAATCGGCACGACCATCGGGCGGGGGTGGGAGAGCCGGACGCCGGTGGTCGCCGTCACCGGGGTCTCGATGTCGACCTGCTCGGTGCGCACATCGCGGGTCGCCTCGTACGCGAGCAGGGTGACCAGCTCGTCGGCGAGACGCCGGAAAGTGGGGGAATCGGTGCGCTTGTCGCGCAGCGTGGTGAGTTTGTGCGCCACCAGCGGGTGGTCGACGACGTGGATCCGCATGACATCGACACTAACCGAGGCCGGGACCCCGGGCGCCCGCCGGTGGGCGCCCGGGGCGCCGCGCGGACCACGGTACGAAGATCAGCCATCCACGGACGGCCCCTCGGCCAACGTCAACCAACTCGCATCAACCCCACACTTCGGGGGAAAGTGGGCACAGACGCCCGGACCGCCGGCCGGCCTCCGGGCGAGGACCTCGGCCCGAGGCGGTGTCGCTCATGCCCGACCAGAAGAACCGTCAGGACGCACGACAGAACCGTCAGAACCGACAGGACACCAGGCAGGACGCCCGGCAGAACAGGCCGGACGCACGCCAGAACCGTCCGGACGCACGCAGGCCCGGCGCCGCGCACGGCGCGGCGAGAGGCGACGGCGGCGGCCCCAGACCCGACCACCCGGCGGACCGGGAAGCGGAACGGGAAGCGGAGGGACCGGCGGCCGTCGTGGCCGGCGAATCCGACGCGGCGCGCCGACGGCGGCGGGCGCAGTTCCTCCGTGAGCTGAACGAGGCCAAGGAACTGCGCGACCGCGTACAGCCGCGCCGCGCCCGTGCCGCCCGGATGCGGCAGGCGATGCGCATGCGGACGTTCCGCTGGTGACGCGGCCGGCCTCGCGGCGCTCGCCCTGGTGAAGCGGCTGTCCCGCCGGCGAAGCGGACGAATCGACCCCCGGCCGACCCCCGTCCGGCCCCCACATGGACCGGATCTCGCAGAACCCGCGCACGACGCAGCGCCGAAGACCCCGCGCGAACGCGTTGTTTCTGCCACGATTCCGATGGGGCGGGGACTCCGGGCGCACGCGCGTCCGCCCTCGCCGGCCCGGATACGCCTCTGACCAGTGGGAGAGTCACGGTGTACTTCGCCGCACTGCTCGCGCGCACCTCAGACGGGTGGGAAGCGAGCGATACAGAGCTCGACGATGTGGAGACGCTTGCCGACCTGGCCGACCTGGCCCGGCAGGCCGCGGTCGACGACGACACGGTGGTGGCGTTCATCGAGCAGGAGGACGCGTGGTTCGGCGTCGTCCGGGTGGACGGCGAGGAAGACCCGCGGGTCTTCATCTCGAACGCCGCCGTCGCGTCCCGTAGCTCGTACGGCGCCATGCTGACCGACGAGCTGCTCGGCCGCGATGACGAGAAGCAGGAGGATCTCGACGGTCTGACCAACCTGGACGGTACGGAGGACGGTGAGCCCGAGGGCGCTGAGGACGAGCCGGAGGCCGCCGGTGACGACCCGGTGCCGGCCGGCCCGCTCGGCGATGTCGAGCTCCTCGACGACCTCGGCGTCACCGGCAAGGAGCTGCTGTCCTTCGACAGCCACGGCGACGCGCTGACCGAGATCGCCGACGCGCTCGGCTGCACGGAGGTCCTGGAGGCGGTGCGGTGACGGCCGGGGAGCGGCGCACCGCGGGCCGCTCCCCCGTCCGCCCGCCGCGGACCGGCGTCCACCGGTCCCGGACACTGTTCCCATGACCGACGCACAGCCCGCCGCGGCCCCGGCGGACCCCGCACCCGATCCACTGCGCGACCCGTGGGCCGCGCCCATGCGGCAGGCCCTGGCCGAGGCCGCGCTCGCCCCCGGGACCGGTGATGTCCCGGTGGGCGCCGTCGTGCTGTCCGCGGACGGCCGGGTGATCGGCACCGGCCACAACGCACGCGAGGCCACCGGCGACCCGACGGCGCACGCCGAGGTGCTCGCCATCCGGGCGGCCGCCGAGTCAATCCAAAAGGAAGCATCGCGCAGCGATTCCGGCCGGGGCGGTGGCGGGCGACGGGCGGGCGAGTGGCGGCTGACCGGCTGCACGCTCGTCGTCACGCTCGAACCCTGCACGATGTGCGCGGGCGCGATCGTGCTCTCCCGGGTGGACCGGGTCGTCTACGGCGCCCGGGACGAGAAGGCGGGCGCGGCCGGCTCCCTCTGGGACGTCGTACGTGACCGACGCCTCAATCACCGCCCCGAGGTCATCACCGACGTCCTGGCCGACGACTGCGCGGCGCTCCTCACGGACTTCTTCCGCGGCCGCTGAGCGGGCGTGCCGCGGCCGCTGAGCAGGCGTGCGAGCCCGCGCCGGGCCCCTCTCGTACGGTTCGGGTCCCCTTTCGTACGGCTCGGACCCCCGCTCCCCCGGAACCGATTTCGGCGCACGGCCCCCCTTGGGCTAAGCTTCATCTCGGTAGCGTGTCCGAGCGGCCGAAGGAGCGCGCCTCGAAAGCGCGTGAGGGGGCAACTCCTCCGTGGGTTCAAATCCCACCGCTACCGCTCGCACGAAGGGCCCGACTCTCAGAGTCGGGCCCTTCGCCCGTTTCTGGCCTCATGGCCCGCACCCCGGACTCAACCGGACACCGAGCGACCCGTATTGGCGGGACTTTCCTCCATAAGGGCGGCACACGGCCCGGGAGGGCAAAGACGGCACGGGCGCCGGATCCGAGCGGTGCCGACCGGGCACGGCTGCTGCCGTGGGGCCGGTGTGGTTAAACTCGCCCGACTGCACCGGGCAGGAGCTGCCGGTTAGGGCTGTAGGGGAGTCGGGGACGCATGGTGGAAACGAAGAAGATCGCGATGTACGTGGTCATCGTCTTCGTCCTGTACACGATCGTCACGTCCCCGACGCGGGCCGCCGACCTCGTGCAAATAGGGTTCGAGGGCATTTCGGACGCCGCGCAGGGCGTGGGCCAGTTCATGACCTCACTGATCCAGTAGCCGCTGACACCTCGCCGACCACCACTGGCCCAACGGTCAGCAGAAACGTTCACTCCCGTTCCATCCCCCTGGAGCCGCCCCGTGATCCGCCACCTGGTCCTTTTCAAGCTCAACGACGGCGTCGAGCGCGACGAGCCGCGGGTCGCGGCCGGCGTGAAGGCGTTCCAGGAGCTCGGTGACCTCATCCCCGAGCTGCAGTTCTGGGAGTGCGGCTGGAACGTCACCGACCGCCCGATCGCCTACGACTTCGCGATCAACTCGGCCGTCGCCGACAAGGACGCGCTCACGCGCTACCTGGAGCACCCCGCCCACCAGGCGGGCGTCAAGCAGTGGGCGGAGTTCGCCACCTGGGTGATCGCCGACTACGAGATCTGAGCGCGGTCCGGCCCCGACCGGACCGCGCTACGACGGTTGCCGCGTGACCGGACATCCGGCGGCGCCGCTCCCGGCCCCCTCCGGGCCGAACAGCCCCTCGCCCCTGTGGGCGGGGGGTTTCCTCATGCCCGACCGCCCGCCGGCAGCCCGGCGAAGGCCCCTCCCGGCCGCTCCGTAC
>NZ_NHSG01000119.1:0-20468 GCF_020024005.1 Streptomyces purpurogeneiscleroticus | reverse complement strand
GCCGCGGCCTCGGGGGAGAGCGTCGGCCGCGCCGCGGCGGGGGGTGTCCTCACCGGCTAGCGTGCCGGGCCGGCCGGGTCTGTCGGTCCGCGCGGGCCCGGCCGGCCACCGGCCCGCACGAACCGCCCGGCCGCCGGCCCGCAGCGGCCGTCCGCACCCGGGCATGATCACCCGTGTGAGTGGTCCCGGTGGGCCCCGGTCGCGCAGCCGCAGCACAACGGCTTGTCATCGGTGCCGCACGGACGGCGCGGGCTGGCATGCTGGGCGCATCCCGCCCGCCCCACCGGACCACGCCGACCCAGGAGCCCGACGTACTCGTGAGCAGCACACCCACCCCGCCGTCCGCACCGTCGCCGCTGCGCACGGTCCAGGTGCTGGGCCGCGGCAGCGCCGGCAGCGCGGCCCATGTGCACGCGCTGTCCGCGGGGCTCGTCGCACGCGGGGTACGGGTGACGGTCTGCGCGGCGCCCGACGCCGAGGACACCTACGGGTTCACGGACGTGGGCGCCGGGTTCGAACAGATTCCGCCACGCACGGATCCCGGGAGCATCGGCGCGCTCCGCGCCGCCTGCGCGGACGCCGACCTCGTCCACGCGCACGGCCTGCACGCCGGGCTGCGGGCCTCCCTCGCGCTGCGCGGCAGGCGCGTCCCCCTCGTCGTCACCTGGCACACCAAGGTGCACAGCGAGGGCGCGCGGGCACAGGTGACGCGGCTGCTGGAGCGCCGGGTGGCGCGGGCCTCGGCGGTCGTGCTGGGCTCGTGCGCCGAACTGGTGCGCAGGGCCCGCGAGCGGGGCGCCCGCGACGCGCGGCTGGCGCCTCCGGCAGGGCCGCGCCCGCGCGGCGAGGAGGAGTACGCGCGGGAGCTCGGGCGGCGTGAGAAGCGGCGGGCCGAACTGGGCGCGCTCGGCCGCCCGTTGCTGCTCGCCGTCGGCCGGCTGGACGCGCACCAGGGGCACGACGTGCTGCTGGACGCCGCGCACGGCTGGTGCGGCCTGGACCCGCAGCCGCTGCTCGTCGTCGCGGGGGAGGGGCCGCTGCGGACCGCGCTGCAGCAGCGGATCGACGCGGAAGGGCTGCCGGTGCGGCTGCTCGGCCGGCGCGAGGACGTCCCCGGGCTGCTCGCCGCCGCCGACGTGGTGCTCGTGGCCGGGCGCTGGGAGGCCCGCTCGGTACTCGCCCAGGAGGCGCTGCGCGGCGGCGTCCCGCTGGTCGCCACGGACACCGGCGGCACCCGCGAACTGGTCGGCCGGGCCGCCGAGCTGGTCCCGTACGGCGATGCCCCGGCCCTGGCCCGCACGGTCGTGGAATTGCTCGACGATCCGGCCCGGCGGGCCGCCCTCGCCGACGCCGGACGCGCCCAGGCCGCGGACTGGCCCACCGAGGACGACACGGTCGCCCAGGTGCTGAGCGTGTACGACGAGCTGGCGCAGCGTCAGGGCTGAGCGGCCCGCGGCATTTCAGTCGTCGTCAGTCCTCAGTCGTCAGTCGTCGGTCTTGATCTTCTTCATGATCAGGTGCGAGTCGACCCGGGCGACGGCCCGGAGTCCCATGATCTTGGTGGTCAGGAAGGTCTCGAAGGCGGCCTGGTCCTCGACGGCCACGCGGACGAGATAGTCGGGCCGGCCGAAGAGCCGGTGGAACTCGACGACCTCGTCGTAGGAGGAGATCGCGGTCTCCAGTTCCTCGACGGTCCGCAGGTCGTTGACGCTGATCTCCAGGGAGACCATGACCTCGAAGCCGCGCCCGGCGGCCGTGGGGTCGATGCGGGCCCGGTAGCCGGTGATGATCCCGGCGTCCTCCAGGCGCTTGACCCGGCGCAGGCAGGGCGGCGGGGTGAGGCCCACCCTCTTGGCCAGCTCGACGTTGGTCAGACGGCCGTCCTGGCGCAAATGAAACAGAATTTCTCGATCAAGGCTGTCCATGGTGCTGATATTGCTCAACCTCCCTGGATCTGGGAATAAGTGGTAACCATATTACGGACAGGCAGACCTAAAATTGCCGGTATGACTGCTTCACCGGCCGGAACGATGGGCCACCAGACCGCACCTCCTCCCCCTGCCCGGCAGCCGTCCGACTTCCGGGCGGCGCTCACGGACTCCAGCACGGTGGGACTGGCCCTCTTTCCCCTGGGGATCGCGCTGGGCGTGCTGGTCGCCCACGCGGGCCTGGCCTGGTGGTGGGCCACCGCCTTCACCGCTTTCGTCTACGCCGGGTCGCTGGAGTTCCTGCTCATCGGCCTCGTCGTCGCCACCACCCCGCTGGCGCAGGTCGCACTGACCGCGTTCCTGGTCAACTTCCGGCACGTCTTCTACGCCCTGTCCTTCCCGCTGCACCGGGTCGGTGGCCGCCTCGGCAAGGGCTACAGCGTCTTCGCGCTGACCGACGAGGCGTACGCCCTGACCACCGGGGAGGCCGCGCGGTCCTGGAGCGGCCGGCGGATCGTGTGGCTGCAGGCGCTCTGCCAGCTGTACTGGGTCGCCGGGGGCACCGCCGGGGCCCTCCTCGGTTCCCTGGTGCCCGCCCGGCTGACCGGTCTGGACTTCGCGCTGACCGCGTTGTTCGTCGTCCTCGCCGTCGACGCCTACCGGGCCCGGCGCGACATACCCACCCCCGTGCTCGCACTGGTCTGCGCGCTGGTGGCCAGGTTCGCCGTGCCGGGGCAGCTTCTGCCGGCCGCCCTGGGCCTGTTCACCGCCGGTCTGCTGGTCCGCCACGCGCTGGCGACGAGGACGAAGGGGACGGCCCGTGCCTGACACTCCCTACCTGATCGCCGCGGTGGCCGTCTCCGCCGCCGTCACCTGGGCGCTGCGGGCCCTGCCGTTCGCCGTCCTCGCCCCGCTGCGGGCCAGCGCCGCCGTCCATTACCTCAGTACGCGGATGCCGGTCGGCGTCATGGTGATCCTCACCGTCTACACCCTCCGCGACCTCGCCGCGCCGGACGTGCTGCCCATCGGTCTTGCCCTGGCCGCGACCCTCGCCCTGCACTTCTGGCGGCGCAACGCGGTCCTCAGCATCCTCGGCGGCACCGCGCTTCACGTCCTCCTGGCGAGCACGGTCTTCGCCCCGGCCTGAGAGCCTGAGAGCCTGAGTCCGAGCCCTGCCCGGACCGTACCGCTAGCCGCGTTCCGTATGCCGCCGCGCGTGCAGCGCCAGCCGCAGCCCCAGTACGGTCCCCGGATCGTCCAGGTCCGTGCCCAGGAGCTGGGAGATGCGGGCGAGACGGTCGTACAGGGTCTGGCGGTTGACGTTCAGGTCGCGGGAGGTCTCGGCCTTGCGCCCGGCGCTGGCGAGGTACGCCTCCAGGGTGGGCAGCAGCGGCTGGCGCGCGGTGCGGTCGTGGGCCAGCAGCGGGCCGATCGCGCGGTCGACGAAGTCCGTGAGCATGCCCTCCTCGCCGTGCTCGCGCATCCGCCACAGGAGGAGTTCGATGTCCAGGCGGCGGGCGTCGTACCAGGGCCGCGGATCCAGCCCCTGCGCCGCCGCGGCCGCCTCGGCGGCGTGCCGCAGCCCTGGCCCCGTCGCCGCCCAGTCGCCCGCCGCGCCGACCACGACCACCGGGCGCTGCGCCGCCGGGCGGTCCAGCCCGGCCCGTGCGACGCCGGCCCGCAGCGCCTCCGCGATCCGGTCGGCCGCGCCCTCCCGGTCCTGCCCGTCGCGCAGGCCGAAAAGCAGCGGTACGCGGCCCTCCACCGGCCGCACACCGAGCAGTACGGGCGCCCCCAGCGCGGCCAGTTCCTCGCGCAGTGCCTGGGCCAGGAGCGCCCAGCCAGCGGCGGTGGGCAGCCCGGACGGCAGCCGCATGACCACCGGGAGGAGCGCCGCCGTACCGGGCCGGAAGCCCAGCAGCCGGGCCTGGCCCGGCGCTTCGGCGGCGGAGATCCGGCCCTCCGCGAGGTCGGCGAGGAAGTCGCCGCGGCCGCGCGCCGCCAGCCCCTCCTCCTGCCGGGACTGGAGCATGACGACGGCGAGGAGGTCGGCGGCGCGTTCGGCGGCGATGCGGTGGACGGGCGCGACGGCGCCGTTGACGGGCAGCAGGACGAGCCGGGCGCGTACGGCGTCGGGGCCGTGGCCGCCGCCGGGCACGTCCACCCGCAGCCCCTTCTCGCGCAGCCCCTCCCACGCCTGGAGCGGATCGGCGTCGGCGGCGGCGCCGTCGTCGGGGCCCGCGGCGTACAGCGGACTGCCGTCCGGGGCCTCCAGGCACAGCGGGTTGCCCGTGAACGCGGCGAGCAGGCGCAGTACTTCGGGGGCGCCGCCGCCGCGCAGCAGCACGTCCGTACAGCGGCGCAGCACCTCGTCGGCGCGGCGCATCAGCGTGTAGTGGCTGTTGACGATCTCGGTGTGGATCTCCTCGGTGACCGAGACGTACGGGACCTCGCGGTGCAGCTGGATCAGCGGGAGGCCGGAGGCGCGGGCGCTGTCGACCAGGGCGGTGGGCAGCGTTTCGAAGCGGGCGCCCAGCTCCACGACGAGCGCGGCGATCCCGCGCTCGGCGAGCTTGCGGACGAAGGCGCGCTGCTCCGAGGGGCGGGCGCCCAGGCCCAGTCCCGTGGTCAGCAGCAGCTCGCCGCCCTTGAGCAGGGAGGCGATGTTCGGCACCTCGCCGGCGTGCACCCAGCGGACCGAGCGGTCCAGCCCGTCCTCGCCGGTGATCACTTCCGGCAGCCCGCGCCGCAGCGCGGGCAGCTCCAGCGCCCTGCGTACCGTGATCTCGGCCTCGACCATCGCTTCCGACCCCATGGCGCCGAACGCTACCCGCAGGAACGGCGGTCCGCCGCCAGGGGAGCCTGGTCAGCGGGCCGGCCGCGCCGCGCCCGCCGCGGGCCGCCACGGAATCCGTCGCAGCGCGCCCCGACACCCCGTCGATCATCCGCACGAAAAACCGGCCCCGTTGTCAGTTGTGGTGCCGGTCACAGTCCGCCAGGCTGACGCCTCCACAGACCGCGTGCACGGGGTACCGGCCGGAACAAGGGGTGTCATGCCCAGTACAGAAACATCGGTACCGGCGCAGGACGGCCGGGACCACGGCGTCGACCGGCTCAAGGCCGGCTCCGTCGGCCTGGTCGGCGTCGTCTTCATGGCGGTCGCGACCGCCGCGCCCATCACCGCGATGACCGGCAACCTCCCGATCGCGGTCGGCGCCGGCAACGGCATCGGCGCCCCGGCCGGCTATCTCTTCGCCACCGCGGTCCTGACCGTCTTCTCCGTCGGCTATGTCGCCATGGCCCGCCGCATCACCGCCGCCGGCGCCTTCTACGGCTTCATCTCGCACGGCCTGGGCCGGGTCGCCGGCATGGCCTCCGGGATGCTCGCGGTCCTCGCGTACATCGTCTTCGAGGCGTCGATCGTCGGCGTCTTCGCGTACTTCGCGAAGACCACCGTCGCCGACCAGCTCGGCGCCGACCTGCCCTGGCCGCTGTACGCGGGCGCGATGCTCGCGGTCACCGCCGTGCTCGCGCACTTCGACATTCATCTCACCGCCAAGGCGCTGGGCGTCATGCTCGTCGCCGAGATTGCCGTGCTCTTCGCCGTCTCGGTCGCCGTACTGGTGGCCGGCGGCGGCCCGGACGGCATCCCCGCGGCGCCCGTCAACCCCGCCAACGCCTTCACCGGCACCTCCGCCGGACTCGGCCTCTTCTTCGCCTTCTGGTCCTGGGTCGGCTTCGAGTCCACCGCGATGTACGGCGAGGAGTCCCGCGACCCCAAGCGCGTCATCCCGCGCGCCACGCTCGTCTCCGTCATCGGCGTCGGCCTGTTCTACATCTTCGTGTCCTGGATGACGATCTCCGGGAACGGGCTGGCCGAGTCGGTGCGGATCGCGTCCTCCGGCACCCCGCTGGACCTCTTCTTCGCGCCCACCCGCACCTTCCTCGGCGGCTGGGCGGTGGACGCCTTCCAATGGCTGCTGCTCACCGGCTCGTTCGCCTGCGGCATGGCCTTCCACCAGTGCGCGGCGCGCTACCTGTACGCCATCGGGCGCGAGGGGTTCCTCCACCGCGGCCTGGGCCGTACGCACCCCCGGCACGGCTCCCCGTACTTCGCCTCGTACGTGCAGACGGCCCTCGCCACCGCGCTCGTCGCCGCCTTCTGGCTGACCGGCCAGGACCCCTACATCCACCTCTACACCCTGCTCGCGATCCTCGGCACGATGGCGATCCTGATCGTCCAGACCCTCTGCTCCTTCGCCGTCATCGGCTACTTCCGGAAGAACCACCCCGAGGACCGGCACTGGTTCCGTACGTTCACGGCACCGCTGCTCGGCGGTGTCGGGATGACCGCCGTGGTCGTCCTGCTGCTGGTCAACATGCGGACCGCGGCCGGTGACGCGGCCGACTCGCTCTTCTTCCGGCTCATCCCCTGGATCGTCGGCCTGGTCTTCTTCGGAGGGCTCGGCCTGGCGCTCCATCTCAAGGCACGCAAGCCCGCACGGTACGAGATCATCGGCCGGATCGTCCTGGAGGACGCGGCCGAGCGCGACGAGGAGAAACCCACACTCTGAGGAGGCCGGCCATGGCCCGTACGCACGCGATGCACGCCCTGCGCAGACTCGCCGCCGAGCACGCGGCGGCACGAAGACTCCGGATGCCCGCCGCCGATGTACGAGGGCTGGACCGGCGCGAACTCCTGGCCCGCGCAGGTGCGCTGGGGCTCGGCGTCGCGCTCGCCGCCCCGGCCACGACCGCGGCCGCGCAGCCCGTGCGCCCGCCGCGATCCGCCGCCACGCCCCGCATCGCCGTCGTCGGCGCGGGCATCGCGGGACTGACCGCGGCGCTCACCCTCCAGGACGCCGGACTGCCCTGCACGCTGTACGAGGCCGACCCCGATCGGGTCGGCGGCCGGATGTACACCCAGCGCGACCACTGGGCGTACGGCCAGAGCTCCGAGATCGGCGGCGAGCTGATCGACACCGAGCACAAGAAGATGCAGGAACTCTGCCGCCGCTTCGGCCTTCCCCTGGAGGACTTCCTCGGCGCGGGTCCCAACGGTGCCGAGGAAGTCCTCTGGTTCGACGGGGCGTACTACCCGCGCGCGCAGGCGGACGAGGACTTCAAGGGCGTCTACCAGGCGCTGCGCACCGACCTCCAGCAGGCAGGGGAGGTCATGTGGAACCAGACGACTCCCGAGGGCACCGCCCTGGACAACATGTCGATACGGCAATGGATCGACTCCCGGGTGCCCGGCGGCTTCGCCTCGCCGCTCGGCCAGTTCATCGATGTCGCGTACAACGTCGAGTACGGCGCCGACACCGTCGACCAGTCCGCGCTCGCGCTCGTCCTGCTCATGGGCTACCAGCCCAACCCCGGCCGCTTCAACGTCTGGGGGCTGTCCGACGAGCGGTACCACATCACCGGCGGCAACGACCGGCTCCCGAAGGCCATCGCGGCCGCGCTGCCCGCCGGGACGCTGCGGATGGGCTGGTCGCTGACGGCCGTCGCGCGGAACTCCGACGGCACCCAGACGCTCACCTTCAGCGACCGCGGCACCACCCGCACCGTCACCGCCGACCACACCGTCCTGACCGTGCCACTGCCCGTACTGCAACGCCTGGACCTCGCCGAGGCCGGCTTCGACACCCGCATGACCAACCTGCTCCGCGATGCCCGGATGGGGTACTGCACCAAGCTCAACATGCAGTTCGGCGCCCGGCCCTGGCGCGGCACCGGGTCCTGGCCGGGCGTCAGCGCCGGTGACTGCTTCACCGACCTGGACGCGCAGCAGACCTGGGACACCACCAAGACCCAGCCCGGCACCGGCGGCATCCTCATCCAGTACGGCGGCGGCAGCCTCGCCCGGGCGCTGACCCCGGCCGGGCCGTTCTCCACGGAGGCCGACCCGTACGTACGGGACCTGGCGCAGCGCCGGCTGACGGACATCGAGCGCTTCTTCCCCGGCACGAAGGCCGCCTGGACCGGCCGGGCGCAGCTCTCCGCCTGGCACCGCAATCCGTACGCCCTGGGCGCGTACTCGTACTGGCCGGTGGGCTATCTGCACAGGTACGCGGGGTACGAGGGCGTCCGCCAGGGCAATGTGCACATCGGCGGCGAGCACACCTCGTACGACTTCCAGGGGTTCATGAACGGCGGGGCAACGGAGGGGGAGCGGGCGGCCCGTGAGGTGATCGCCGACGTGACCTGACTCGATGTGACGTACCGCTAGCTCGATTCGCGGACGATGAGGGTGGCGGGCGTGACGACGGGGGAGAGGTCCTCGTCGCCGGGCGCCAGCCGGCGGAGCAGGAGGCGGGCCATCAGCCGGCCCATCTCCTGCACGTCCTGGCGGACCGTGGTCAGCGGTGGGTCCGCCCAGGCCGCCGGGGCGAGGTCGTCGTAGCCGACCACCGCGACGTCCTCCGGCACCCGCAGGCCGCGCGCCCGCAGCGTGCGCAGCGCGCCCGTGGCCATCAGGTCCGAGCAGGCGAAGACGGCGTCCAGGTCCGGCACGGCGCCCAGCAGCGCGGCCATGGCCCGCTCGCCGCCCTCCGCGGTGAAGCCGCCGTCGGCGATCAGCAGCGGATCGGCCGCGGCGGGCGCCAGCGCCTCGCGGTAGCCGTCCAGCCGGTCCTGGGCCGAGGTCTGGTCCAGCGGGCCGGTGATCACGGCGATCCGGCGGCGCCCGCGCGCGAGGAGGTGGCGCACCGCCTGCCGGGCGCCGTCGCGGTTGTCGGTGTCGACGTAGAGCGGGCGCTCCCCGGCGTGGCTCTCGTCCGGCCAGTCGGGGCGCCCGCCGAAGACCGTGGGCAGCCCCGAGGCCGCGGCCATCGCGGGCAGCGGATCGGCGCGGTGCAGCGAGAACATCAGCGCGCCGTCGACGTGCCCGCCCGACAGATAGCGGCCGATGCGCGCGTGGTCGCGGTCGCTCTCCACCATCAGCAGCAGCAACTGGGTGTCGGCGGCACCCAGTTCGCGGCCGATGCCGCGCAGCTGCTGGGCAAAGAAGGGGTCGGAGAAGACCCGGGTCTCGGGCTCGGCGATGACCACGGCGACGGCACCGGTGCGGCGGGTGACGAGCGAGCGGGCGGCGATGTTGGGGACGTACCCGAGCTCGGCGACCGCCTGCCGGACCCGCTCGCAGATCTCGGCGCGGACGCCGGTGCCGCCGTTGACGACGCGGGAGACGGTGGCCCGGGAGACGCCGGCCAGCGCGGCCACCGCTTCCAGGGTCGGCCGGGTGCCGCCGGGCACGGACATGGGGAACTCCTTTTCCTCCGCGGTGGGTTGACGGTACCGCCGGAAGTGGGCAGGGTGACCCTACTTCATTTGAGAGCGCTCTCACCCACCCCCCACAAGGAGCCATCTCGTGATCACTCGTCGCACCCTGCTCGGTGGCCTCGCCGCGGGCGCCGCCGTTTCCGGATTCGCCCTCGCCGGACACGCGAGCGGCACACCCGGTCGTACGAAGGCCGCGGGGCTTCCCCTGGAAATCGCCAACGAATCAGGGGAGTTCGGCAATTCCTCGGTCTGGGTCTACATCGTCGGCAATGACGGCACCCAGCAGGTCCACGTCACCCCCGAAGGAGAACTGAAGCCCGTCGCCGTGTCCGACAACGGCTCCGACGGCTTCACCGACTACGCCATCCCGCTCGCCGCGAGCGGCACCACCACCCTGACGCTGCCGAAGATGTCCGGGCGGATCTACACCGCGCTCGGCGGCAAGCTGAAGTTCAAGGCCGTCGAGGACGGCAACGGCAAGGCGGCGCTGGCCTACCCGGCCGGCTGGGTGGACTCCGACCCCAACTTCGGAGTCCTGCACGACTGCGCGGAGTTCACGTACAACGACGGCGGGATGTACTGCAACACCACGATGGTCGACATGTTCAGCGTGCCCCTGGCGATCCAACTGACCGGCGCGAAGGACCAGACGGCGGGCCTGCTGAAGGACGGCGGCCGGGCGAAGATCTTCTCGGACCTGGCGGGCATCGAGGGCTTCGGCGACCTCGTCGTCGACGACAAGCGGGTCATCGCCCCCGGCCACGGCCTGGACAACGGCCGGTTCGCCAAGGACTACCTCGCGCCCGCCATCGACGAGGCGTGGTCGGCGTACGCGGCCAAGGACCTGAAGGTCACCACCAACGCGGGCACCTTCACCGGCCGGGTCGCCGGGGACAAGCTCTCCTTCACCGGCCCGGCGAGCGTCTCCTTCAGCAAGCCCAGCACCCGCGACGTGCTCTTCTGCGACGGCACCCTCGCCGCGCCCAACGACGGTACGACGGGCCCGGTCGCCGCGATCCTGGGCGCCGCGCTGAACCGCGCCACCCTCACCTCGCACGCCGAGCAGCCCACCACCGACCCCGCCGCCTTCTACCAGCAGCGGCTCGCCAACCACTACGCCAAGGTGATGCACGACGCGGCGCAGGACGGCAAGGCGTACGGCTTCGCCTTCGACGACGTCGCCGGCTTCGCCTCGTACATCGAGGACGGCGCGCCCAGCCGGATCAGGCTGACGCTGACGCCGTTCTGACGGCGGCGCCGACCGAGGCCGACGCCGTGGGCGTGCGGGGGCCGCTCAGCCCCCGTACGCCCCGCTCGCCGTCAGCCGCAGCGCCGTGTCGATCAGCGGGACATGGCTGAACGCCTGCGGGAAGTTGCCGACCTGGCGGCCGGCCTTCGAGTCCCACTCCTCGGCCAGCAGCCCCAGGTCGTTACGGAGCGAGAGGAGCTTCTCGAAGAGCTTGCGGGCCTCCTCGACGCGGCCGATCATCGCCAGGTCGTCGGCGAGCCAGAACGAGCAGGCCAGGAACGCGCCCTCGTCGCCCTCCAGGCCGTCCAGGTTCTCCTCGCCGGCATCGGCGGAGGTGGGGTAGCGCAGGATGAAGCCGTCGGGCGTGGCCAGTTCGCGCTGGATCGCCTCGATCGTGCCGATCACGCGCTTGTCGTCCGGCGGCAGGAAGCCCATCTGCGGGATGAGCAGCAGCGAGGCGTCCAGCTCCTTGGAGCCGTAGGACTGGGTGAAGGTGTTGCGCTCCGGGTCGTAGCCCTTCTCGCACACGTCCCGGTGGATCGTGTCGCGCAGCTCCTTCCACTCCTCCAGCGGGCCCTCGACGTCCCCGGACTCCATCAGCTTGATGGTGCGGTCCACCGCGACCCAGGTCATGACCTTGGAGTGAACGAAGTGCCGGCGCGGGCCGCGGACCTCCCAGATGCCCTCGTCCGGCTCGTCCCAGTGCTTCTCCACCCAGCGGATCAGCTTGATCTGGAGGAGGGAGGCGTAGTCGTTGCGGGCCAGGCCGGTCATGTGGGCCAGGTGCAGCGCCTCGATGACCTCGCCGTACACGTCCAGCTGGAGCTGGTCGGCGGCGCCGTTGCCGACCCGGACCGGCTTGGAGTTCTCGTACCCCGGCAGCCAGGTCAGCTCGTTCTCGCCGAGCTCGCGCTCGCCCGCGATGCCGTACATGATCTGCAGGTTCTCCGGGTCCCCGGCCACCGCGCGCAGCAGCCACTCGCGCCAGGCGCGGGCCTCCTCGCGGTAGCCCGTGCGCAGGAGGGAGGAGAGGGTGATCGCGGCGTCCCGGAGCCAGGTGAAGCGGTAGTCCCAGTTGCGGGAGCCGCCGATGTCCTCGGGGAGGGAGGTGGTGGGGGCCGCGACGATGCCGCCGGTCGGCGCGTACGTCAGCGCCTTCAGGGTGATCAGCGAGCGGACCACTGCGTCACGGTAGGGACCGTGGTACGTGCACTGCTCGACCCACTCGCGCCAGAAGTCGGCCGTGGCCGTCAGGGAGTTCTCCGGCTCGGGGAGCGGGGGCTGTTCGTGGTGCGAGGGCTGCCAGCTCATCGTGAACGCGATGCGCTGCCCCTCCTCGACGGTGAAGTCCGAGTATGTGGTCAGGTCCTCGCCATGGGTCTCGGCAGTGGTGTCGAACCACACCGAGTCCGGGCCCGCGACCGCGGCCGTGCGGCCGTCGACCTGGTGCACCCACGGCACCACCCAGCCGTAGGAGAACCGCATCCGCAGCGAGGAGCGCATCGCGACCTTGCCGCTGACGCCTTCCACGATGCGGATCAGCTGGGGCGCGCCGTCGCGCGGCGGCATGAAGTCGATCACCCGGACCGTGCCGCCGGGGGTGTCCCACTCCGATTCCAGGATCAGGGAGTCGCCACGGTAGCGCCGCCGGTCGGAGGCGGGCGACACCGCCTCCTCGCCTTCCGCTTCCGCGGCCGGGCCCAGCCGCCAGAAGCCGTGCTCCTCGGTGCCGAGGAGGCCGGCGAAGACCGCGGGTGAGTCGAACCGGGGCAGGCACAGCCAGTCGACCGTGCCGTCCCGGCAGACGAGTGCGGCGGTCTGCATGTCGCCGATCAGTGCGTAGTCCTCGATGCGCCCGGCCACGTAGTACATCTCCCGTTCGAACTGGGGTGACGCCCCCCGTGGGACGTGTAGATCTTCCGTCCTGCCCATTGAAAACCCCGCCGAGCTGCTGGTCCGAAATGCGGTTGGGGGTGATGCCGTTCCGGATGGCCCGATGCGAGTGCCCGAGCAGGATACGACGCTCATGTGACATCCGCGCGACGCTCCGCTTCTCGAGGCTGGGCCGAACGGGTGGCCTGCGTCACGTCGGGGGCCGTATACAGGGAGCGATGCATTCCGCCCCGCGCGGGCGGGAGCGACCACGCTCTGTCGCTGATAGCCTGGTACCCCGTGGACCGGTGGGAACGGGCCTAGGCCCCGGCACCCCCGACCGCAGCGACGGCACCCCTGGAAATCCGGGCTCGCGCCGCTCCGCACTTTCACTTCGCGACCACGGGAGTTCCGTCTTGGCCATGCCGCCCAAATCCTCGACGACCAAGCACATCTTCGTCACCGGGGGCGTTGCGTCCTCGCTCGGCAAGGGGCTCACCGCCTCCAGCCTGGGTGCGCTGCTCAAGGCCCGGGGCCTGCGGGTCACGATGCAGAAGCTGGACCCGTACCTCAACGTCGACCCCGGCACGATGAACCCCTTCCAGCACGGCGAGGTGTTCGTCACCAACGACGGCGCCGAGACCGACCTGGACATCGGCCACTACGAGCGCTTCCTGGACGTCGACCTCGACGGCAGTGCGAACGTCACCACCGGCCAGGTCTACTCCACCGTGATCGCCAAGGAGCGGCGCGGCGAGTACCTCGGCGACACCGTGCAGGTCATCCCGCACATCACCAACGAGATCAAGCACCGCATCCGCCGCATGGCGACCGACGACGTGGACGTCGTCATCACCGAGGTCGGCGGCACGGTCGGCGACATCGAGTCGCTGCCGTTCCTGGAGACCGTCCGTCAGGTCCGCCACGAGGTCGGCCGGGACAACGTCTTCGTCGTGCACATCTCGCTGCTCCCGTACATCGGCCCGTCCGGCGAGCTGAAGACCAAGCCGACCCAACACTCCGTCGCGGCGCTGCGCAACATCGGTATCCAGCCCGACGCGATCGTGCTGCGCGCCGACCGCGAGGTCCCGACCGCCATCAAGCGCAAGATCTCGCTGATGTGCGACGTGGACGACGCCGCGGTGGTCGCCGCGATCGACGCCCCGTCGATCTACGACATCCCCAAGGTGCTGCACACCGAGGGCCTGGACGCCTACGTCGTGCGCAAGCTCGACCTGCCGTTCCGGGACGTGGACTGGACCCAGTGGGAGGACCTGCTGGACCGCGTCCACAACCCCGACCACGAGGTCAAGGTCGCGCTGGTCGGCAAGTACATCGACCTGCCCGACGCCTACCTCTCGGTCTCCGAGGCGATGCGCGCCGGCGGCTTCGCCAACCGCGCCCGCGTGAAGATCAAGTGGGTCACCTCCGACGACTGCCGCACCGCGGCCGGCGCCAAGAAGCAGCTCGGCGACTGCGACGCGATCCTCATCCCGGGCGGCTTCGGCGAGCGCGGCGTGGAGGGCAAGCTCGAGGCGATCACCTACGCCCGCGAGAACAAGATCCCGCTGCTGGGCATCTGCCTGGGCCTGCAGTGCGTCGTCATCGAGGCGGCCCGCAGCCTGGCCGGCGTGGCGGGCGCGAACTCCACCGAGTTCGACCCGGCGGCCGCCGACCCGGTCATCTCCACCATGGCCGAGCAGCTGGACATCGTCGCCGGTGAGGGCGACATGGGCGGCACGATGCGGCTCGGCATGTACCCGGCGAAGCTCGCCGAGGGCTCCATCGTCCGCGAGGTCTACGGCGGCAAGGAGTACGTCGAGGAGCGCCACCGCCACCGCTACGAGGTCAACAACTCCTACCGCGCCGAGCTGGAGAAGAAGGCCGGCCTGCAGTTCTCCGGCACCTCCCCGGACAACAAGCTGGTGGAGTACGTCGAGTACCCGCGCGAGGTGCACCCCTACCTGGTCGCCACCCAGGCGCACCCGGAGCTGCGCTCCCGCCCGACCCGGCCGCACCCGCTCTTCGCGGGCCTGGTGAAGGCCGCTGTCGAGCGCAAGACGGGCAAGGCCGCGGGCAAGTAGGCGACCGGCCGGGAGATACGGTTACCGGGGTGCGGACTTTGCGGTCCGTACCCCGGTTTCTGCTTGTTTGGGAGGACGCGCATGGCCATCAAGGACACCCCCGAGGAGTGGCGGATCACCGCGACGGAGACTCCGTTCACGGGTAACAAGACCAGCGTCCGCACGGACGAGGTCGTCATGCCGGACGGCGCCACCGTGAAGCGGGACTACCAGGTCCATCCCGGCTCGGTGGCCGTACTGGCCCTGGACGACGAGGGCCGGGTACTGGTGCTGCGCCAGTACCGCCACCCGGTACGCCACAAGCTCTGGGAGATCCCGGCCGGGCTGCTGGACGTGCCCGGCGAGAACCCGCTGCACGCCGCCCAGCGCGAGCTGTACGAGGAGGCGCACGTCAAGGCCGAGGACTGGCGGGTGCTGACGGACGTCTACACCACCCCCGGCGGCTGCGACGAGGCCGTGCGGATCTTCCTGGCCCGCGATCTGTCCGAGGCGGAGGGCGAGCGCTTCGAGGTCGAGGAGGAAGAGGCCGACATGGAGCTGGCGCGGGTGCCGGTCGCCGACCTCGCGCGCGGCGTGCTGGCCGGCGAGCTGCACAACAACTGCCTGGTCGTCGGCGTGCTGTCGCTGCTGGCCGCGCAGTCGGGTGACGGTCTGGAGGCGCTGCGTCCGGCCGAGGCGCCGTGGCCGGCCCGGCCGTTCGAGGCGTAAGACGGCTGACCGGCCCTCTTGCGTGGCGGGACCGGACCAGTTCCGGAATTACTGCTTCCATTTTTGTCTGATTTACGCGGTATGTCCGCCGTGATCCACGGCACTCGTGAACTACGCTCGTCGCATCCCGGCCGCAGCGGCGGCCGGCTCGTACGCGCAAGTGAACGGGAGCGTGGCCCGTGGCGGAGCAGGCGGTGGACACCGGCAGGTCGGTGACGGCGTCGGGGGCCGGACGAAGAGGAGCGGGCCGGGCCGGCGTACCGGCGGGGGCCGCCCCGCCGGCCCCCGCCGCCTTCGCCGGCCGCCGCCGTGAACTGGCCGCCCTGCGCAGCGACATCGAACGCGCGGGGCTGGACACCCTCTCCGGCCGCAAGGGCGCCCGCAGCCGGGTGCTGCTGATCGCCGGGCGGCCCGGCTCGGGCCGCAGCGCGCTCGCCGACGAACTGGCCCGGCAGCTGGCCGGCGACTATCCGGACGGCGTGCTGCGCTCCTGGCTCAGCACCGCCGACGGCCGGCCCGTGCCCACCGCCGACGTCGCCCGTGACCTGCTCACCCGGCTCGGCGAGCGGGTGCCGGCCGGCGCGGACGAGGACGAGCTGACCGAGGCGCTGCGCGCCGCGCTGGCCGACCGCCGCGCCCTCCTCCTGCTGGACGACGCGACCGGCCCCGAGCAGGTCGAGCCGCTGCTCCCGGACGCCCCGGACTGCCTGGTCCTCGCCGTCTCCGCGGGGCCGCTCACCGGCATCACGGACGTCCGGCCCTGCACGCTCGGCGGCCTGGACACCGCGGCCGGCGTGGAGATCCTGACCCGGTACGCGGGCCCCACCCGCATCACCGTCGACCCGCGCACCGCCGAACAGGTCGTCCAGGACTGCGGCGGCCAGCCCGCCGCACTGGTACTGGCCGGCGGCTGGCTCGCGGCACACCCCAAGGCATCGCTGACCGACCTGCTGCGGACGCTGTTCCTGCTGCCGCCCGGTGAGGAGGAGGCGGCGCCCGTCCCGCGCCCGCTGGCCCGCGCCTTCCGGCTGGCGTACGAATCGCTGCCGCCGTCCGCCGCCCGGATACTGCGGCTCCTCTCGCTCGCCCCGGCCGGCCTCGTCGACGCGCACACCGCGTCCGCGCTGGCCGGCTGCTCGGTGGGGGATGCCGACTCCCACCTGCGCGACTTCGCCGCGAGGGGGCTGCTGCGGCCGGTGGAGCCGGCGGCGGAGCCGGTGTCCGGCGGCCCCGACGCGCTGGCCGGGCTGCCCGCGCAGTACCGCGTACCGAACTGCCTGGTGCCGCTGCTCCGCGAGCAGGTCAGGGCCCATGAGCGCCCGCAGGAGATCCAGCTCTCCCGGGCCCGGATGCTGGAGCGGACCGTACGGCAGCTGCAGTCCTGCCGGGCGATGGGGGAGCCCGCCGGGTCCCCGGCCCGCGAGCGGACCTCGGGGCTGCCGCGGTCGCTGCGCTTCGGGTCCGTCCCCGAGGCCGCGGCCTGGCTGCGCAGCCGCCGTCCGGCCCTGCTGGACTCCGCCCGGATCGCCGTCGCGGACGGCGAGCTGGACACCCTGGACCGGCGGCTGATGGCGGCGCTGGTGCGGGCACTGCTCGCCCACGAGGCGCCCGAGACGGCGGCGCCCGACCTGTACGGGCTGCACGGGCTGGTCCTGGAGGTCGCCGAGCGGCGCGGCCTGGCCCGCGAGCGGGCCGCCGCGCTGCTGAACCTCGGCGATCTGGACGCCGAGGCGGGCCGGGCCGAGAACGCGCTGGCCCGGTACCGGGGCGCGCTGGAGTCGGCGCGCGCGGTCAAGGACGCGGTCGCGACCGGACGGGCGCTGGAGTCGCTGGGCGGTATCTACGCCGAGCTGGGCGACTGGCAGCGGGCCGCCGACTGGTACGGACGGGCGCTGGAGCTGCGGCTCTCGCGCGGCGACACGGCCGAGGCGGCGCGGCTGCACGGGCGGCTGGGCGCGGTGCACACGTACGCGGGGCGCTGGGCCGAGGCGCTGCGGGAGTGGCGGGCCGCGTACGGCGCGTACCGCAGGGCCGACGACGCGGTCGGGCTGGCGCGGGCGATGGGGGAGACGGCGCGGATCCAGGAGTACGCGGGACGGCCCGAGCAGGCGCTGCGCACCTGCTTCGAGGCCCTGGAGCTGGCCCGGAAGGCGGCCGACGGGCGGCTGGAGGCGGCGCTCCAGCTGCGGATTGCGGACACCTTCGAACGGCTCGGCGACCCTGCGGCAGCAAGGCTGCACAGGGGCCTGGGGGAGCGACTTCTGGCAGATCATCCGGCCTGACCTACGAAATCGGTGGCGGTCTCGGCGAAAGTAATTGCTTTGCAAGGCTAGACAACAAGAGCTCCTTCAATAGACTGGCAGAGCCGCGGTTCTCGCGGTCACATCCGTCATGCGTCTGTATGTGCGGATATTTCTCTGCAAGCACTCATTCAAGGACCGTGATCGACGTGAAGGTCGGCATCCCCCGCGAGGTCAAGAACAACGAGTTCCGGGTGGCGATCACGCCCGCCGGTGTCCACGAGCTCGTCCGCAACGGCCACCAGGTCTTCATCGAGAAGGACGCCGGCCTCGGCTCCTCCATCACGAACGAGGAGTACGTCGCCGCCGGCGCGAACATCCTCGACACCGCCGACGAGGTGTGGGCCACCGCCGACCTGCTGCTGAAGGTCAAGGAGCCGATCGCCGAGGAGTACCACCGGCTCCGCAAGGACCAGACGCTCTTCACGTACCTGCACCTCGCAGCCTCCCGCGAGTGCACGGACGCGCTGATCGAGTCCGGCACCACCGCGATCGCGTACGAGACCGTCGAGACCGCCAACCGCCAGCTGCCGCTGCTCGCCCCGATGTCCGAGGTCGCGGGCCGCATCGCCCCGCAGGTCGGCGCGTACCACCTGATGCGCCAGGCCGGCGGCCGCGGCGTGCTGCCCGGCGGCGTCCCCGGCGTCCACGCGGGCAAGGCCGTCGTCATCGGCGGCGGCGTCTCCGGCTGGAACGCCGTGCAGATCGCCGTGGGCCTGGGCTTCCACGTCACGCTGCTCGACAAGGACATCAACAAGCTCCGCGAGGCCGACAAGATCTTCGGCACCAAGGTGCAGACCGTCGTCTCCAACGCCTTCGAGCTGGAGAAGGCCGTCGTCGAGGCCGACCTCGTCGTCGGCGCGGTCCTCATCCCGGGCGCCAAGGCCCCGAAGCTGGTCACCAACGAGCTCGTCGCCAAGATGAAGCCCGGAAGTGTCCTTGTCGACATCGCGATCGACCAGGGCGGCTGCTTCGAGGACTCGAAGCCGACCACCCACGCCGAGCCGACCTTCCAGGTCCACAACTCGGTCTTCTACTGCGTCGCCAACATGCCGGGCGCGGTGCCGAACACCTCCACCTACGCGCTGACCAACGCGACGCTGCCCTACATCATCTCGCTGGCCAACAACGGCTGGGTCGAGGCGCTGCGCCGCGACGCCGCGCTGGCCAAGGGCCTCAACACCCATGACGGCAAGGTCGTCTACGCCGAGGTCGCCGAGGCGCACGGTCTGGAGTCCGTCGAGCTGAGCACCCTGCTGGGCTGATTCGTCAACACGGCGCGTCAACACCGCGCGCACGGCCGGGCCTTGAGACCTTCAGGCCCGGCCGGTCGCGTTTGCGACAGTTTTCCGCGACCGTCCGCGACCGGCCTCCGTCAAGCCCTCAGCAACTCGTAACGAACGTCGTCCTTCGCCCCTTTCGCACACCCCCGAAACCTCACGGATGTGCGTCGCGCGCCCTTGACATCGGGGTGTTCCATTGCCGACACATCGTGCCGGGTCCGGTGGATTGTGTTGCTGCGGAGACCCGACACGCCATAGAGTCGCCAACCGTCGGCATGGTGTCACGCTGACCTATCGATAAGTTTCCTGGTCACATCCAAGGAGGTAAGACGACTTGTGAATGAGTCGACATTTACTCCCGGAGGTGGTCGACCAGGAGCGGTTGCACGGGGCCAGGGTCCCTCGGGGCACGAGGCTGTCGGCTCCGTCGCTGTCCACACCTTCGCAGCCCGGAAGAGCATGACGACGACAGCCCACCAGAGCATGGACGGCCATCAAGTGAACGCCACGGCCGGCGACCAGGGCGGCACAGACCAGGCCCGCTTCGCCGACTACGACGACCTGCCCGAGGGGCACTTCTACGATCCGGACGCGGAGTACGAGCCGGATCCGGAGTACGCGGCGACGCTCGCGCCGGACGCCGCGCGCCAGCGCCGCGAGCGCATCGGCCCGACCGGCCGCCCCCTTCCCTACTTCCCGATCCCCGGGCCGCTCTCCGAGCACGGCCCGGCGAAGATCATCGCGATGTGCAACCAGAAGGGCGGGGTCGGCAAGACGACCTCGACCATCAACCTGGGTGCCGCGCTCGCCGAGTACGGCCGCCGGGTGCTGCTGGTCGACTTCGACCCGCAGGGCGCCCTCTCGGTCGGCCTCGGAGTCAACCCGATGGAGCTCGACCTGACGGTCTACAACCTGCTCATGGAGCGGGGCATGTCGGCCGACGAGGTGCTGCTGAAGACGGCGGTCCCGAACATGGACCTGCTGCCCAGCAATATCGATTTGTCAGCCGCCGAGGTGCAGCTCGTCAGCGAGGTCGCCCGCGAGTCGACCCTGCAGCGCGCCCTGAAGCCGCTGATGAACGACTACGACTTCATCGTGATCGACTGTCAGCCCTCGCTCGGTCTGCTCACGGTCAACGCCCTGACGGCGGCTCACAAGGTCATCGTCCCGCTGGAGTGCGAGTTCTTCGCGCTGCGCGGTGTGGCGCTGCTGACCGAGACGATCGAGAAGGTCCAGGAGCGGCTCAACCCCGACCTGGAGCTGGACGGCATCCTGGCCACGATGTACGACTCGCGCACCGTGCACAGCCGTGAGGTCCTCGCGCGCGTCGTCGAGGCGTTCGACGATCACGTCTACCACACCGTGATCGGCCGTACGGTCCGCTTCCCCGAGACCACGGTCGCGGGCGAGCCGATCACCACGTACGCCTCCAACTCCGTGGGTGCCGCCGCCTACCGACAGCTCGCCAGGGAGGTGCTCGCCCGGTGTCACGCCGAGTGAGTCTGCCCGGCGCCGACGAACTGTTCCGCACCACCGGGGGGACGGCGCTGCAGTCCTCCTCGCCCCGCAGGCCGGCGAACGGCACTTCCGCGAACGGCGAGGCCGACCCCGCCGCGCCGCAGCAGGGCAACGCCGCGCAGCGCCGGCCCGAGGGCGAGTCCGCCCCGGCGGCGTCCGGAGCGGCGGCGCCCACGGAGCACAGCGGACGCGACACGGCCGAAGAGGCCGGCAAGGGGCGCCGCCGGCAGGAGCCCGCGGCC
>NZ_NHSG01000118.1:0-20257 GCF_020024005.1 Streptomyces purpurogeneiscleroticus | reverse complement strand
TTGGGGTGCGGGCGGGTGGGCGCCGACTTCTTCGCGCTGCGGATCTTCTCGCCGAGCGCGTCCAGCTCCTCCTGCGGGCAGGCGTCCTTCAGCTGCGGGAAGAGCCGCCCCTCCTCGTCCCTGACGTGCTCGGTGACCTCGCTGCGCAGCTTGACGACGAGGTGGTTGAAGTCGGGGTTCTCGGCGTCGGTCTTCTCCAGGTTCTTCAGCAGCTCCTCCACGCGGCCGTGGTCGGCGATCTCCTTGTCGGCGAGCGCGTTGCCCTCGGGCAGGTGCTTGCGCACCGCCGGGTACAGGTGCTGTTCCTCGGCCACCGAGTGCCGGACCAGCTCGATCGTCAGGTGGTCGGCGAGGCGCTTGCGCTCGTCCGAGCCGGGCGTGCTGCTCTCGATCTGCTGGAAGAGCTCGGTCACCTCACGGTGGTCGGTGGTCAATTCTTCGATGACGTCGCCGCCGTGACCCATGAGTGCTGCCACCTTTCGCAAAAGCGGCGCGGCCGGACCCTCCGGGCGCCATCGGACGAGTTCCCGTTACCTCAGTCCCGTAACGCCGCAACTCGACCGATCGGGCAGGATTGGGCCGAATGGCTCTCTTTCTGTACAGGGATGCGCGCCGGGCCGGTACGACGGTCCCGGCCCGGCGCTTTTCCCATCCCCATGGAGCCCATGGCCCGGCGCACGAGTGCCATGAGAAGGCACGGTCAAACGTCCCGAAAACCGGAAAAGACCGTTCAGGCGGTGGGGGTGAGATCGGCGCGGCCGAACAGCAGCGCGTAGCCCCGGGGCAGCTGCGCCAGCACCCGCTGCAGCAGCTCCTCGCCCAGGTGGCCGCCGATCGCGGTGAGGACGGTGCTGGCGTCCCAGCGCGCGGTGGCGTGCGTGGCGCCCTCCGTGCGGGCCGCCACGCTGTCCACGAATTCGCACGCGGTACGGCGCCGCTCGTCCCTTATCCCGCCGGGGATGATCCCGGGCGGCACCGACCTGAGGAACGCGCGCCGTTCCTCGCCGGTGAGCTGGCCCGCGAAGGCCGCCAGTACCTGCTGGACCGCTCGCTCGGCCTCGGCGGCGGTCCGGTAGCGCCCCGTGGTCCGCACCGCCGCGAGCAGGTCGCCGCCCATGTGCCGCCTCCTCGCCGCGGTCGCCCCCTCCCATGGTCCGGCTCCCGGCGGAACCCGCAACACCGGGCGGGACCCGGTGACCGCACCGCCTCCCGGCGGCCGCGGTCCCTCCGTACGGGCGCATCACCGGACCGGCAGGCTTCGGCCAGGGCCCGCAGGGGCACCCGTCCCCGCATGTCCCACACTTCAGACCTTCCCGGCATCGACGAGTCGTACTGGATGGCCAGCGCGCACACCACGTCGTACGCCCCGCTGACCGAGGACACCGAAGCCGATGTCACGGTGATCGGGGGCGGCATGGCGGGGATCAGTACGGCGTGGGAGCTGTCCCGGACGGGGCACCGCGTCGTCGTCCTCGAAGCGGACCGGATCGCCGCCGGCGTCACGGGCTACACCACCGCCAAGCTCACCGCGCTGCACACCCTGGTCTACGACAAGCTCCGCCGCACCCGCGGCGCCGGCGCTGCCCTGCAGTACGCGGTCTCCCAGCAGGGCGCCGTGGAACGCGTCGCCGAGATCGCGCAGGAGCTGGACATCGACTGCGAGCTGGAACGCTTCCCCGCGTACACCTACGTCCGCGACCCGGCCGGCACCGACCAGCTGCGCGCGGAGGCCGACGCGGCGCGGGAGGCGGGGCTGCCGGCCGCCTACGTCACCAAGACCGGACTGCCGTTCGACGTGGCCGGTGCGGTGCGCGTCGACGACCAATTGCTCTTCCACCCCCGCAAGTACCTCCTGGCGCTCGCCGACGACCTGCGGGAGCGGGGCGGCGAGGTGTACGAACGCACGCGCGCCACCGGGCTGCACGAGGGCGCGCCGTGCCGGGTGACGACCGAGACCGGCGCGACGGTCACCTCCCGTGAGGTGGTCGTGGCCACGCACTATCCGGTGTTCGACCGGGCGCTGCTCTTCACCCGGCTCTCGCCCCGCAGGGAGCTGGTGGTCGCGGCCCCGATCGAGGCGGACCGCGACGTGCAGGGCATGTACATCACCGAGGAGGAGGGCAAGCGCTCCGTACGCACCGCGCCGTACGGTGAGGACCGGCGGCTGCTCGTCGTCACCGGGGAGCAGTTCCCACCCGGCACGGGTGACGCCGTCGCGCGGTTCCGGCGGCTGGCCGAGTGGACCGAGCGGCACTTCCCCGGTACGGACGTCGCCTACCGGTGGGCGGCCCAGGACAACGACTCCACCGACACGGTGCCGCTGATCGGGCCGTTCCACCCCGGCGCCCGGCACGCCTACGTCGCCACCGGCTTCGGCGGCTGGGGGCTCAGCGGCGGCGCGCTGGCCGGGCGCCTGATCGCCGGGCTGATCAGCGGCGATCCGCCGCCGTGGGCCGGTCTGTACGACCCGCGGCGGCTGTGGGGGCCGGTCCGCGAGGCGCCCGCGTTCCTCAGCCACCAGGCGAAGGTCGCCCAGCACTTCATCGGCGACCGGCTGCGCACCACGCACGTCGACTCCGTCGCCGACGTGCCGCCGGGGACCGGCGCGGTGGTACGGATCGGCGCCCGACGGTGCGCGGTGTACCGGGACGAGGAGGGCACGGTACAGGCGGTCTCGGCGCGCTGCACCCACCTGGGCTGCCTGGTCGCCTTCAACACGGCGGAGACGGCGTGGGAGTGCCCCTGCCACGGGTCGCGGTTCTCCACGGAGGGCGCGGTACTGAACGGCCCCGCCCTGCACCCGCTGGAGCAGCTGGACCTCGGCACCGACGTGTAGCGGCGGGCGCGCGAGGGCACCCGGGACGGGCACCGTCCACGCGTCGGCGCGGCGCGCACGCGGCAGGAGAGGAAGCAGCTCATGAGCAGTGCCCCCGAGCGCCGGGTCGTGGTGACCGGCGCCACCGGCAACGTCGGCACGAGTGTGGTCCGCATACTGAGCGAGGACCCCCAGATCGACGTGGTCCACTGCATCGCGCGCCGCACGCCGCGCGACGCCCCGCCGAAGACCACCTGGACCGCGGCCGACATCGCGGACGAGGAGTGCGACCTCGCGGCGGACTTCGCGGGCGCGTCGGCCGTCGTGCACCTCGCCTGGGCCTTCCAGCCCACCCACCATCCGCCGCAGACCTGGCGCACCAACGTCCTCGGCTCCCTGCGGGTCTTCGAGGCGACGGCCCGCGCCGGGGTGCCGGCGCTCGTCCACGCCTCCTCGGTCGGGGCCTACTCCCCCGGCCCCAAGGACCACAAGGTGGACGAGTCCTGGCCCACGCACGGCTGGCCGGACGCCGCGTACTGCCGCGAGAAGGCGTATCTGGAACGGGTCCTGGACGGCTACGAGCGCGAGCACCCGGACATGCGTGTGGTGCGGATGCGCCCGGCGTTCCTCTTCAAGGAGGAGGCGGCGTCCGAGCAACGTCGGATCTTCGGCGGGCCCGCGACGCCCGCGCCGGTCGGCAAGCTGGCGCGCCCCGGGCTGCTGCCGTTCCTGCCGGACGTCCCGGGCCTGCGCTTCCAGGTGCTGCACACCGAGGACGCGGCCCGCGCCTACCGGCTGGCCGTCCTCGGCGACGCGCGCGGCGCCTTCAACCTCGCGGCCGAGCCGCCGGTGGACATGCCGTTCCTGGCGCGGCTGCTGAAGGCCCGTACGGTACGGATGCCCGCGGCGGCCGCCCGCGCGGCGCTCGGTACGGGCTGGCGGCTGCGGCTGGTACGCGCCTCGCCGCACCTGTTCGACGCGGTGCTGGGACTGCCGCTGATGGACTGCGGCAAGGCGCGCGAGGAGCTGGGCTGGCGGCCGGAGAGCACCGCCGCCGAGGCGGTGGGCGCGCTGCTGAGCGGCCTGCGGAAGGCGAGCGGCGCGCACACGCCGCCGCTGTCGAGCACCCCGAAGACCGCCTGAGCGACCGCAGTCCGGGCCGTCGTCCGGGCCACTGTCCTGGCGTCGTCCGGGTCCGCTGCGCCGTTGGGCCGAAGCTGATCGTTTCGGGTTTCCGGTACCGCGGCGACGGGCACTCCGGAGGCGCCGCGGCAGGTCACCGGGGCCACCGTACGCGCTCCCCGGACGTCCCGGCGGCACGCAGCCCATCAGCACCGACCTCTGGAGGAAGACATGGCCGAGAAGGGGAGCGGGCCGGACAGCCCGCTGCAGGACGACGAGGTGAAGAAGCGCCTGGAGGGCGAGCTGCGGGCCAATCGTGGCATCCGGGTGGAGGAGGAGCACGAGCCCGAGCCGGCGGGCGAGGACCAGCCGGCGGTGCGCCGCTCGCCCGAGGGGACGCTCGAAGGCGGGACGCCCCCGGGGATGTCCGCCGAGGACGTGGAGGTCCGGTCGGACCTGGCCCGCCACCTCGACCCCAGCATCTACCCCGCCGACCGGGCCGCCGTGCTGGACTCCCTGCGGGACAACAACGCGCCGGACCGCGTCCTCGCGCGGGCCGAGAACCTCCCGGGCGGGCAGCAGTTCGCCAATGTGCAGGACATCGCCCGGTCGCTCGGCCTCGGTGTCGAGGAGCGCCGTACCTGACCTCGCGCGGGGCGGCCCGGCGCGGCCGCCCTTCTCCCGGCATGGTTGCGCCGGGCCGGATTCTCCCCTCCGGCCCGGCGCTTTCCCATCTCTCCCATGACCGGCCGCTCGGCCGGGAAGCCGAGTGCCACGCTCACGGGTGCCCAAACCTCCGAAAACACCGCCCTTCCCCGGTGTGCTCCGGACGGCGCACACCGGATGCGGCCCCCGCCGGTACGGGGTGCGATGGGAGGCGAGGAGGTGGCGGACGTGGCACACGCAGTCTGGGCCGGTGCGCTCTCGTTCGGGCTGGTCTCCCTGCCCGTACAGCTGGTGACCGCGACGGAGAGCCACACGGTCCACTTCCACCAACTCGAACGCGGCACTTCCGACCGGGTGCGCAACAAGCGGGTCAACGAACGCACCGGCAAGGAAGTCGCCTACGACGACATCGTCAAGGGCTATGACGCCGGGGACGAGTACGTCCTCGTCGAGCCGGACGAGCTGGACGAGATCGCGCCGGGCCGGTCCAAGTCCCTGGAGATCACCGGGTTCGTCGACCTGGACGAGGTCGAGCCGATCTACTTCGACAAGACGTACTACCTCGCGCCCAAGGGCAAGGAGTACGCCAAGGTCTACGGCCTGCTGCGGGAGGCGCTGGCGAAGGCGAACAAGGCCGGCATCGCCACCTTCGTGATGCGCAACCGCGAGTACCTCGTCGCCGTCAAGGCCGAGGACGACATCCTGGCCCTGCACACCCTGCACTGGGCAGACGAGGTCCGCGACCCGCACAAGGAACTGCCGACGCTGCCGGGGCGCACCAAGCCGGACAAGAAGGAGCTGGACACCGCGGTCCAGCTGATCGACGCACTGTCCATCGACTGGGACCCGGACGAGTACCACGACACGTACCAGGAGAAGGTGCGGCGGCTCGTGGAGGCCAAGCGCACCGGCGAGACGGTGGAGAAGGCCGAGCCGGCGCCGAAGGCGACCAACGTCATCGACCTGCGCGAGGCCCTCCAGGCCAGCGTGGACCGGGCGAAGGGCGGCTCCTCCGGGGGCAGCGCGAAGAAGAGCACCAAGAAGACCGCGAAGAGCACGAAGAGCACGAAGAGCCAATCGGGCCAGAAGACCCAGCAGAAGAAAAAGAAAGCGTCCTGATTCCTCACGCCGCCCGGGACCGCAGCGGGAATTGCGGACCGAGCGCGTACAGCAGCCGCTGCATCTCCGCGGTCAGACCGCCGAGCGAGGCGGAGGCTTCCCCGTCCAGATTCGACAGCCACTCCTTGAGCCGGCCGTGCGCCTCCCACGCGCGGTCCAGGTCCGCGGCCCGCCGGCCCTCACGCTCCTCCTCCGGTCCCTCGTCGAGCAGGTGCAGGTCGTGTTCGCAGACGTTCCCCGCCGCGTCCAGCACGTCGGCGGCCAGCCCGAGCGCGCCGGGCGGCGGTGGGGCCAGGTCGTTCTGGTCGGGGGCCGCCTCGCGCAGCGTCCGGGTGAGCGTCTTGAGGTGCTCACTGATCCCGTCCCAGGTCTCGTCCCAGTCCGCCGGCGGCGCGGCGCTGCCGCGGCGGCGCAGCCGGTAACCGGGGTTGAGGCGGTAGCTCTCCTGGTCCCAGCCGCGCGCGGTGTGCAGGTCGGTGACGGCGTTGGCGAGCCGCCGCGCGCGGTCCTGCCAGCTCTCGGCGTCCTCCCGGCTGTACCCTTCGTCGCCGGCCTCGCGCAGCGCTTGGGCGATGGTGTGCAGCAGGTCGGCGCTGTCTCTCGGCAGCGTGTAGAGCATGTGCCGCACGCTGCGGGCGTGCACCGGCGGGAAGACCAGGGCGTTCACCGTGATCCCGATGGCGGCGCCGATGACCGACTCCAGCAGCCGGTGCCCGATGTCGTACAGCGAGTACGAGCCGTACGCCAGCACGAACAGCGCCGTCGTGGACGCGTACATGCCCTGCTGCCCGAAGCGCGCGTAATTGCCCAGCAGGACGGTGAGCGGCAGGGCGAGCACCATCGCGCCCATCTTGTTGCCGGTCAGCATCGCCGCGCCCGCCGCGATGACCGTGCCGGCCGCGATCACCGCCAGCTGCTGCAGCCCGGACCGCACCGACCGGTAGACGGTGCTCTCCACCAGCACGACCGCCGTCCACGGCGCCATCAGTGCCATCGGCGCGCCCCACCACCAGCCCGTCACGGCCCAGGCGAGCGCGGCGGCGGCCGCCGCCTTCAGCGACTGCACCGCCGCGTCCCGCTCGGGCCCCGGGCCGCTCACCGCGCCGCGCGCGGCCCGCAGGACGGCGGCAACCTCCCACTTGAGCCAGCGCCACCAGCCCATCAAGGCAGCGGGGTGCCGCCGGTGGCGTTCACGATCTCGGCCGTGATGAACGCGGCGTGCTCGGAGGCGAGGAACACATAGGCGGGCGCCATCTCTGCGGGCTGTGCAGGGCGGCCCAGCGGCGCCTGCTTCCCGAACTCCACGGTGTCCGGCAGTGTCGCCGGGATCAGCGGCGTCCAGACCGGGCCCGGCGCGACGGCGTTCACGCGGATGCCGTCCGGGGCGAGCATCTGCGCGAGCCCCTGCGTGAAGGTGACGATGGCGCCCTTGGTCGTCGCGTAGTCCAGCAGGTGCGGGCTGGGCTTGTAACCCTGTACGGACGTGGTGTTGATGATCGAGCTGCCCTTGGGCATGTGCGGCAGCGACATCTTGCACAGCCAGAACATGCCGTAGAGGTTGGTGCGCAGCACCCGGTCGAACTGCTCGGTGCTGATGGCCTGGATGCCGTCCGGCTGGGACATCTGGTACGCCGCGTTGTTCACCAGGATGTCGATCCGGCCGAACTCCGCGACCGCCCGCTCCACGAGCCGGCGGCACGCCGACTCCTCGCGGATGTCGCAGGAGACCGCGACGGCCTTCCGGCCCGCCTCCTCGACCAGCCGGGAGGTCTCGCGGGCCTCGTCGGCCTCCTCCGGCAAATAGGTGAAGAGCACATCGGCGCCCTCGCGTGCGAAGGCCAGCGCCACCGCGCGGCCGATGCCGGAGTCGCCGCCGGTCAGCAGCGCCTTGCGGTCCGTCAGCAGGCCGCTGCCGCGGTAGGAGTCCTCACCGTGGTCCGGTGGCGGGTCCATCGGCCCGGTCCAGCCGGGGTGCTCCTGTTCCTGCGCGGGAAAGTCGGGCTGCGGGTGCTTCTCCCTGGGGTTCTGCGGTCGCCCGTCCCGGGCGCCGCTCCCCGCGTCGTCGTGGTGGTCGTGGGGTTGCGCGGCCACTGATGCCTCCTGCTCGCCTTGACCATGGACCGGATTCGGTGGACAGCAGTCCCCTTCGGCTGATCACCGGGTCCCCCGCCCTGCGGGCCTCAATCCATCATCGGGGCGCCCGCGAAGATCGGCGACCCGGCACCGGGACGGACGGTGGGAACCGGCCGCGGCACTTGGGTTTCCCCGCGTCCCTCGGCGGTACTCGGTGCGACACGGACTTCCCGGCGGAAACGCCCGGACGGAGAAGCCCCACAGAGATGACTTCATGACGGACAAAGCAAAGACACCGGACGAAGGCGACCGCCGGGGCCCCGCGAAGGGCCTGGCATTGCCCGAGCTGATGCGCGCGGCGCGCGAACAGCTCGCCGAGCTCACCGGACTGCACCCCGAGACCGTGACCCGGTTCGAGAAGACCGGGGACGGCTGGCTCCTGGAAGCCGAAGTACTGGAGCTCTCCAGGGTGCCCGACACGATGAGCCTGATGGCGCTGTATGAGCTGACCCTCGATGAGGAGGGTGTGCTCATCGGGTACCGGCGCGTCGGCCGCTACGAACGCGCGAAAGGAAACCCGTAGACATGACTGTGATTCCCGCGCAACAAGAAGGAGGCAGCCGGGGAGGTGGTGGCACCAGCGGACTGTACGACGTACTGGAGCTGGTGCTGGACCGCGGACTGGTGATCGACGCCTTCGTGCGCGTCTCCCTGGTCGGCATCGAGATCCTCAAGATCGACGTACGGGTCGTGGTGGCGAGCGTGGACACCTATCTGCGGTTCGCCGAGGCGTGCAACCGGCTGGACCTGGAGTCCGGCCGCAAGAAGGAGCCCGGACTCCCCGACCTGGTCGGCGAGATCACCGAGTCCGGCGCGCGCGGCAAGAGCAAGGGCGCGCTCTCGGGTGCCGCCCAGACCTTCGCCGAAGCCATCGGCCAGGGCCGGGAAGACGCCTCCGGCGGGTCCGGCGACGAAGAGCCGCGCCGGCCGCGGCGCACCACCAGCTCCCGCAAGAGGGAGGAGAGCTGATGACCACCTATGTCTACGGCATAGCGCACGCCGACCACCCCGCCCCCGAGCAGCCGGTTCTGGGTGTCGGCGACCCGCCGCGGCCGGTGCGGATCGTACGGGCCGGCGAGCTGGCCGCCGTGGTCAGCGACTGCCCCGACGGGCTGCGCCCCAAGCGCCGCGACCTGCTGGCCCACCAGCACGTCCTCACCGAGACGGGCAGCGCGGGCGCGGTGCTGCCGCTGCGCTTCGGCTCGCTCTCGACGGACGACGACGCGGTGCGCGGGGCGCTCGGCGAACACACCGAGCACTACAAGACACAGCTGGCCGAGCTGACCGGCAGGGTGGAGTACAACGTCAAGGCATCGCACCGCGAGGAGGCCGTACTGCGGCTCGTCGTCGACGACGAGCCGGAGGTCCGCCGACTCACGGAGGCCCTGCAGGCGTCCGGCGGTGGCGATTACAACGAGCGGGTGCACCTGGGCGAGCTGGTGGCCAACGCCGTACGGGCCCGCGAGGTGCGTGACGCGCACACGGTCGAGCGGGCCCTGGCCCCGCTCGCGGAGCAGTCGGCGCCCGGCCCCGAGGGGACGGGCTGGCTGGTGAACCTCTCGTTCCTGCTGCCGCAGTCGGAGACCGCGCCGTTCACCGAGGCGGTGCACCGGCTCGCCGAGGAACAGCCGCAGCTGGAGCTGCTGGTGAACGGCCCGCTGCCGCCCTACAGCTTTGTGCGCCCGGCCCAGTCGGCCGCCGAACACGCGGGCCGTGACTGATGGGCCTGCTCAAGGAAGTACTGCTGCTGCCCGCCGCACCGGTGCGCGGCACCGGGTGGGTGCTGAGCCAGCTCGTCGCCGAGGCGGAGCGGCAGTACTACGACCCCGGGGTCATCCAGCACGCACTGCGGGACCTGGAGCGGGAGTTGAACGACGGCCTGATCGACGAGGCGGAGTTCGACCGGCGCGAGGACGCACTGCTGGACCGGCTGGAGGCGGCGCGGGAACAGCGACACCGAGGACAGTGAGAAGGACGAGGAGACGGTTGAGATGAACAACCGGGCGGCACTGGCACTGGCCGTCGCCGGCGGATACGTACTGGGCCGCACTAAGAAGGCGAAGCTCGCCCTCAGCATCGGCGGCATGGTCCTGGGGCGGCGGCTGCAGCTCGACCCGCAGCGGCTGCTGGACCTGGTGGACGAGCGGCTGAAGGCCGACCCGCAGCTCGCGGAGCTGCGTGATCAGCTGCGGGACGACCTGGGCGGAGTGGGCCGCGCGGCGGCGGGCGCGTTCGTCACCCGTCGCATCGACGGACTGGCGGACAGCCTGCACGCACGCACCGCGGGCGTCCAGGAACGGCTCACCGGCGGTACGGCGGAGACGCGGGCCGAGGACGACGAGCCCGCCCCGCGGGAAGAGCCGGAGGAGCCGGAGGAGCCGGAGGAACCGGAAGACCAGCCCGCCCCGCGCAAGAAGGCCACGACCAAGGCCACGCCGGCGGCCCAACGGGCCCGGCGCGCCAAGAAGACCGAAACGGGCCGGGCGGGCACGGCGAAGACCGGGCCCAGGACCGCCGCGAAGCAGTCCGCCAAACCGTCCGGCAAGCAGCCCGGGAAACAGCCCGGCCGGAGCCGGGAGCGTACCGATGGCTGACCAGAATCAGGGCGGCACCACCGCCCTCCTCAAGGAGAGCATCGCCCGCAGCCCGGCCACCGACCGGCTCAAGGAGGAGGCCACCGCGTTCGCCGCGGCCCAGGCCCAGCGGCTGCTGATCGCCGGCGGCCGGAAGCTGGGCGCCGCGACCACCCGGCTGCAGGACATGGCCGAGGGCAACGGCCCCGGGCTCGGCCTCAGCCTCGGCCGCGGCCTCGGCCGGCTGGTGCGCGGCGCCATCGGCGCCCGCGGCGGCAAGCGCTCCGGCACCGGGACCGGACGGTTCGTCACCGTCGTCGAGGACACGGACGTCGGGGTACCGCTGCGCACCGCGTACGACCAGTGGACGCAGTTCCAGGAGTTCAGCTCCTTCGCCAAGGGTGTGCAGGACGTGGCGCGCACGGACGACACCACCTCCACCTGGCGGGCCAAGGTCTTCTGGTCCAGCCGCAGTTGGGAGGCTTCCGTCACCGAGCAGCTGCCGGACCGGCGCATCGCCTGGTCGGCACAGGGCGCGAAGGCGACCCTCAAGGGTGTGGTGACCTTCCACGAGCTGACGCCGGACCTGACCCGCGTTCTGCTGGTCATCGAGTACTACCCGAAGGGCCTCTTCGAACGCACCGGCAACCTGTGGCGCGCCCAGGGACGGCGGGCCCGGCTCGACCTCAAGCACTTCCGCCGCTTCGTGATGCTGCGCGGCGAGGCGACCGACGGCTGGCGCGGCGAGATCCGCGACGGCGAGGTCGTCGAGTCCCACGAGGACGCGGTGGCCCGCGAGGAGGACGAGGAGGCGGCCGACACGTACGAGGAAGAGAACGACACCGGCACGGACGAGGCCGACGAAGAGGCCGAGGGCGACGCCGAGACCTACGAAGGCGACGAGGAAGAGGCGTACGCCTACGAGGAAGAGGAAGAGGGCGAGCCCGCCGATGAGTACGAACCCGAGCCGGAACGGGTGAGGTGAGCGCGTAACCCATGTCCTATCCCGCTCCCGGCGCCGGCGGCGGCGCCAACCTCGCCGACATCCTCGAACGCGTCCTGGACAGAGGCGTGGTGATCGTCGGCGATGTCCGGATCAATCTGCTCGACATCGAACTGCTGACCATCAAACTGCGGCTGATCGTGGCCTCGGTGGAGCGCGCCGAGGAGATGGGCATCGACTGGTGGCGCGACGACCCGTCGCTGTCGTCCGGCGCCCGCCGCAAGGAACTGTCCCAGGAACGCCGGGACCGGAACCGGGAACAACGCGAACTGGCCCGGGAGAACGCCGAGTTGAAGGAACGCCTGGCCGCTCTGGAGCAACGGGCTCCGGGCGGGCGGGCCCTGGAGGAACGGAAGGAGGAGTCACCGTGAGCACGCGCCAGGAGGGCCGGCTGACGTACGCCTATGCCGTCCTCCACCGCGGCGCCCGGCCGCCCGCCGGTCTGTACGGCATCAAGGACGCGCCCGTGCGCACCGTGGCGGAGGGGCCACTGGCCGCGCTGGTGTCCGATGTGCCCGCCGCGGAGTTCGACCAGCCGGGGGTACGCGACCGCCTGGAGGACCTGACGTGGCTGGAGGCGACCGCGCGGGCGCACCGGCGGGTCGTGGACGAGACCGCGGCGGCGGTCGGCGTACTGCCGCTGCGGCTGGTCACGGTGTACCGGGACGAGGACGCGGTACGGGCCGCGCTGGCCGCGCACGCGGAGCGGTTCGAGCGGCTGCTGAGCCGGCTGGAAGGCCGGCTGGAGTGGGGCGTGAAGGCGTACGCCCAACAGGTCCCGGACGACCGCAAGCCGGGCGACCGCAAACCGGACGGCCCCGGGCCGGACGACGACCGCAAGCCGGCCGAGGCGGAGTCCGGGCGGGACTTCCTGCGGCGGCGGCTGCGGGACCGCAAGGCCGAGGGCGCCGCGCTGCACGAGGCCGACGGCCTGGCCCGGGAGGTGCACGACGCCCTCGCGCGGGCCGCCGAGCACAGCCGGCTGCACCGCCCGCAGGACGGCCGGCTCGCCGAGGCCGTCGCCGCGTCCGGCGCGCCCGACGCCGCCGGCCGGGCCCCCGCGGGCGCCCGCCCCGCCGTCTCGCGCGGCCCGAACCTCCTCAACGGTGCGTACCTGGTACGCCGCGAGGCAGCCGGCACGTTCGCCGAGCGGGTCGGCGAGCTGGCGGCCCGCTCCCCCGCCCTGCGGATCGAACTGACCGGCCCCTGGGCCCCGTACTCCTTCACCGACCTGCCGGACGACGAGGCCGGCCGGAGCACCTCATGAGCACTCCCACCGCAGGCCCCCAGACCCCCGTCGCGCTGATCGACCTGCTCGACCGGCTGCTCGCCGGCGGCGTGGTGATCGCCGGTGACCTCACCCTGCGCATCGCGGACGTGGATCTCGTACGGGTCGACCTGCGCGCCCTGATCAGTTCGGTGAACGAGAACGTCCCGTCGCCGTTCGCCGAAATCGGCCCGGACGGGGCGGGACCGGCGGAGCCGGTGTACGTGGAGGAGGCGAGGCTGCCGTGACCAGGCGCGTGGAACTGGACGAGGAGAGCGTCGAGCGGGACCTCATGCGGCTGGTGCTGACCGTCGTGGAGCTGCTGCACCAGCTCATGGAGCGGCAGGCGCTGCGCCGCGTGGAACAGGGCGACCTGTCCGAGGACCAGGAGGAGCGCATCGGTACGACGCTGATGCTGCTGGAACGCCGGATGGACGAGCTCTGCGCCCGCTACGAGGTGGGCCGCGACGAACTCAACCTCGACCTGGGCCCCCTCGGCTCCCTCCTCCCGCGGGAGGAGGACCGGTTGTAACGCCACGCACAGGGCAGTACGGCGGCCCCGCCGCGAGGGCGGGGCCGCCTGTGTGGTGCGGGAACGTTCCGGTACGGGTCGGTTACTTGCCCATCGCCGCCCGCACCGCGTCCCTCGTGCGGTCGATCACGGAGGCCACCGGAGTGACGAGGAGGTTCGCCAGCGCGGACTCGGCGCCCGGGTGCGGGTGCGTCGGCGCCACTGCCTCGGCCGCCTTGACCGCCTTGGCCAGCCCCTCCAGCCCGCGCCGGTCCGCGACCGCGCGCAGGTGGGTGAACTCGGACTTCTCCTCCGCCTCGGCGTGCGCCAGGATGTCCTGGCGGACCGCCGCGAACTTCTCGTGGAACTCCGAGGAGTCGACGTCCATGTCCTCCAGCCGGCTCAGCGCCTCCTTGGCGCCCTTCTCCTCCGCCGTCCGGTCCTTGACGACCTGTTCGCCGCCTTCGACGTGGTCGCGGACGTAGGGATGGACGACCTCTTCCTCGGCCGTCTCGTGCACGGCGAGCAGGCGCACCACGCGCTGGAACGCGTGCTTGCGCTCCTCACCCTTGTGGTTCACGACGTCGTCCAGAAGTCGGCGGATCTGCTGGTGCTGCTGCTCCAGCAGCTCCACGACGTCCTGCTGCTTCTCGGCCATGTGCGGGCCCCTCTCGTCTCGTCGTGCGGGACCCCGGCCGGGTACCCCGCCGACGGCCCCCCGAGACGGCGGGAACCGGCCTCGCGCGGCCTCACACGGGGCTGCGGTCCGCACCGGCCGCCGCGAGGTCGAACGCGGAGTTGACGAGCGCGACATGGGTGAACGCCTGGGGTGTATTGCCCAGTTGGCGGCCGGCCGCGCCGTCCCACTCCTCGGCGAACAGGCCCAGGTCGTTGCCGAGGGCCCGGGTGCGCGCGAAGAGGGCGCGGGCCTCGGCGTGCCGGCCGGTGGCGAGCAGCGCGTCGGCGAGCCAGAACGAGCAGGCCAGGAAGGCGCCTTCGGTACCGGGCAGCCCGTCCCCGGCCGGGCCGTCGCCGGGCGGCCCGGCGGCGGGCCCGTCGCCCGAGTAACGGCGCAGGAATCCGTAGTGGTCCAGTTCCGTGCGTACGGCGTCCACCGTACGGATCACGCGCGGGTCGTCCGGGGGCAGGAAGCCGGTCTTGACGATGAAGAGCGTGGCGGCGTCCAGGCCGCGGCCACCGTAGTGCTGGACGAAGACGCCGCGGTCCGCGTCGTATCCGTGCGCGCAGACGTCGGCGTGCACGGCGTCGCGCAGCGTCCGCCAGCGCGCGAGCGGCGCGGGCAGGCCGGTCTTCTCGGCGAGGCGTACCGCCCGGTCGGCGGCCACCCACGCCATGACCTTGGAGTGCACGAAGTGGCGGCGGCCGCAGCGCATTTCCCACAGGCCCTCGTCCGGCTCCCGCCAGCGCTGCTCCAGCGCGTCCATGAGGGTGCGGAAGAGGGTCCAGACGCGGCGTTCCATGGGGATGCCGGCCGCCTGGGCGAGGTACAGGGTGTCGGCCACCTCGCCGTAGACGTCCAGCTGGAACTGGTCGACCGCCGCGTTGCCCAGCCGGACCGGGCCCGAGCCCTCGTAGCCGGGGAGCCAGGGCGCCGTGGATTCCGGCAGCCGGCGCTCACCGGCCAGGCCGTAGAGGGTCTGCAGGTCCGCGGGGTCGCCGGCGATGGCGCGTACCAGCCAGCGCCGCCAGGCGGCCGCCTCCTCGTGGAAGCCGCCGCGCAGCAGTGCGGAGAGCGTCATGCTGGAGTCCCGCAGCCAGCAGAAGCGGTAATCCCAGTTGCGCGGCGCGCCGATGGCCTCGGGCAGCGAGGTGGTGGGCGCGGCGACGATACCGCCGGTCGGGCGGTAGGCGAGGGTTTTGAGAGTGATCAGCGAGCGGAGTACGTCGGGGCGCCACTCCCCCTCGTACCGGCAGGTCGCCGCCCAGCGCTGCCAGCCCTCCGTGGTCTGCCGCAGGGCGCGCTCGGGGTCGGTGACCTGGACGGTGCGCAGGTGGGACGGCTGCCAGGTGAGGACGAAGGGGACCCGGTCGCCGGTCCGGACGGTGAACTCCGAGCAGGTGGCGCCGTCGGCGCCGAAGGTGTGCACGCCGGGCGGCACGCGCAGCCAGCCGGAGTCCGGCCCTGCGGTCGCGATGCGGTGGTGGCCGGTGCGGCGCACCCACGGCAGGACGCGGCCGTAGTTGAAGCGCAGCCGCAGCGCGCTGTGCATCGGGACCTCGCCGGCCAGCCCTTCGACGATGCGGATCAGCCGGGGCGCCCGGTCGCGCGGGGGCATGAAGTCCAGGACGCGGACCGTGCCGTCGGGGGTCTCCCAGAGCGATTCGAGGACCAGGGTGCTGCCGGTGTAGCTGCGGCGGGTGCAGGGCAGGGGCCGGCCGGCCGGGGCGATCCGCCAGTGGCCGTGCCCGTCGGTGCCGAGGAGGCCGGCGAAGGCGGCGGGCGAGTCGAAACGGGGCAGGCAGAGCCAGTCGACCGAGCCGTCCCTGCCGACCAGGGCGGCCGTCTCCAGGTCGCCGATGATCCCGTAGTCCTCGATGCGTCCGGGCATGGTCCGTCCATTCTCGGGCGGGCCCCGCCGACCTCGCGAGCCGCGGACGCGCATACGCGCATGCGGGGGAACAGCGCACCCGCTTGCACACCCATGCGCCCGATATGAGAATTGTGTGGAGCTCTGAGGCTGAAGTCCCTGCCCGGCGCGGAAGGGGTCAGTGATGCAGCGGTCTGTCTCGTGGGTGCCACCGGGAACGGATCTGGACCGCCCGAATGCCGCCCGGATCTACGACTACTTCCTGGGCGGCTCGCACAACTTCCCCGCCGACCGCGAGATGGCCCGCCAGGCCATCGCCCTCTGGCCCGACCTGCCGATGATCATGCGGAGCAACCGGGCCTTTCTGCGCCGCGCGGTGCAGTACCTGGCCGGCGAGGGCATCACCCGCTTCCTCGACCTGGGCTCGGGCATTCCCACCTTCGGCGCGGTGCACGAGGTCGCCCAGGAGGTATGCCCGGACGCCCGGGTGGTGTACGTCGACATCGACCCGGTCGCGGTCGCGCACAGCAGGCTGCTGGTGCGGGACGATCCGCACGTCGACGTCGTCCAGGCGGACGTGCGGGACCCGCACGGGCTGCTCGCCCGGGCCCCCGTCGCCGGCCTGCTCCATCCGGGTGAGCCGGTGGCGGTGCTGCTGGTCGCGGTGCTGCACTTCGTCCCGGACGAGGCGGACCCGCCCGGCATCGTCGCCACGCTGCGGGACGCACTGCCCCCGGGCAGCGCGCTGGCCCTCTCCCACGCGTCACTGGAGGGCCGCCCCGACCAGGCCGGCCCGCACCAGGAGCTGTATGCCCGCACCCGCACCCCGCTCACGATGCGCTCCCGGGCGCAGATCACCGCGTACTTCGACGGATTCGAGCTCGTCGAGCCGGGCGTGGTCTACCTGCCCGAGTGGCGGCCCGAGACGCCGGACGCGGTGGGGCCGCATCCGGAGCGGATGACGGGCCTGGCCGGCGTGGGGCGTCGTCCGTGAGCACTGCCGAGCCGGGCCGGGGAGCGTCCGCACACTTCGAGGAGTCCTGGGCCGGGCTGCTGCGGGAAGGGCTGGGGCTCACGGTGCACCCCGCTGCGCGGCAGCGGCTCACCGCCCGGACCGCCGAACTGCTGCGCCGGTCCTGGCAGGACGACCCGGCGTGCACGGCCGCGGCCGAGGAGGCCGGGACGCTGCTGGTCGACGCGCACTACACCGACCCCTCGGTGCTGGCCCGCGCGGTCGAGCTGCTGCACGCGCACCCGGTACCGAAGGGCCGCGGGCCCGTCGTGGCCGGCGCCTTCGCGGCCGGGTGGGCGGCGGCGCTGCGCGAGCGGACACTGCGGGACCAGGAGGAGATCCGGGCCGCGGCCGACACCGCGCGGCAGACGGCCGAGCGGTCCCAGCGGGCGACCGAGGCCCGCTTCCGCGCGCTGTTCGAGAACGCCCCGATCGGCATCGGCATCGGCGATCTGCACGGCAACATCCTGGAGGTCAACCGGGCGCTGCTGGACATCTTCGGCGGCCGCGTGGAGGAGCTGCGCGGCCGCCGGATCACCGATCTGGTGCACCCGGAGGACGAGCCGGGCACCTGGCAGGCGTACGACGAGCTGATCCGGGGCGAGCGGGAGCGCTTCGAGTGCACCAAGCCGTACTTCCGGAAGGACGGCGAGGTGGTCTGGACGCACCTGACGTGCTCGCTGATCCGGGACGAGGAGCGGGTACCGCGCTACCAGGTGGCGCTGCTGGAGGACATCACCGACCGGTACCGGCTGGAGGAGCGGCTGCGCCACCAGGCCACCCACGACACGCTGACCGGCCTGCCCAACCGGGCGGCCTTCATCGACCGCCTCGAACGGCTCTTCCGGGCACCCCTCGCCGACGCCCGGTTCGGCATCTGCTATCTCGACCTGGACGGCTTCAAGTTCGTCAACGACAGCCTGGGGCACGCGGCCGGTGACGAGCTGCTCGTCGCGGTGGCGCGGCGGCTGGAGACCGCGATGGCGCCGCTGGGGCATCTCGTGGCGCGGCTGGGCGGCGACGAGTTCGTGATGCTGCTGGAGCGCTCCCGGGGGCAGCAGGATGCCGTGACGGTGGCGAAGGCCGCGCTGGCGGCGCTGTCGAATCCGGTCCCGGTCGCCGACCGCCGGCTGTCGGTGCGGGCCAGCGTGGGCGTGCTGGAGCGGTCGGTGGCCACGACCACGCCGGAGGCCGCGGTGCGCGCCGCCGACCTGACGCTGTACCGGGCGAAGGAGGCGGGCCGCGGCCGGTGGACGCTCTTCGACCCGGGCCATCACGCGCGCGAGGTGACCCGCTACGCGATGTCGGTACGGATGCCGGCGGCGCTGGAGCGCGGCGAGTTCTTCGTGGACTACCAGCCGCTGTGCACGCTCTCGGACGGCTCGCTGGCCGCCGTGGAGGCGCTCGTACGGTGGCGGCACCCGGACTTCGGCGTGCTGAGCCCGGACGATTTCATCGCCACCGCCGAGCAGACCGGGATGATCATGCGGCTGGGCCGCTGGGTCCTGGAGGAGGCGTGCGGGCAGGCGGCGGAGTGGGTGCGCCGGTTCGGGCCCGCGGCGCCGCAGGTGAACGTCAACGTCTCCGTGCACCAGGCCAGGGACGCGCGGCTCGCGGCCGACATCGGCAGGGTGCTGCGCTCCTCCGGGCTGGACCCGAGGCTGCTCCAGCTGGAGATCACCGAGAGCGCCGTGATGCGGACCGACGACGACTCGATGCCGACGCTGCGCAGCCTCGCGGACACCGGCATCACGCTCGCGGTGGACGACTTCGGCACCGGCTGGTCGCCGCTGGGGTACCTCGGCGAACTCCCGGTCTCCGGACTGAAGATCGCCGGTTCGTTCCTCGCGGACACCCACCGGCCGGAGGCCGCCGCGCGGCAGAGCTGGCGGGTCATCGAAGGGCTGGTCTCGCTGGCGCGGGCGCTCGGCGTGAAGGTGACGGCGGAGGGCGTGGAGACGGCGGCCGACGCGGAGCGGCTGCGGGCCATGGGGTGCGACTGGGGCCAGGGCTGGCACTTCGGCCGCCCGGCACGGCCCGGCGAGATCACCCGGCGGATCGCCCAGGAGCTGCGGCGCGCGGCCGCGCACAACGACGCCAGGCACTACAGCGAGTGACCAACGGCAGTCCATTTCGCAATATTTGAGGCAATTCACCCCCTTCGCCTTGACTGTCGGTGAGGATGCTGCAAATCTGAGTACCTGGCTCCGCTTTTCGGAGCGGAACGGACCGCTCTCCAGCGGCCCGCACAGCCGGCCCCGCGCCGTTCGCGGCGCTCGGGAGGGCCCGGCGGCAGGGACATCCCGCCGCACCCAGCGCCCTTCCGGTTTCCCCAGGCCGTGCCGGGACGGCACCGCCTCTTCATCCGGGCCACGCCCGACGTCCGGCGGCACCGCACGCCCGTACCGGGCTGGCCCCTGGCCTCACGCAGGAGGGGAATGATGCACGGCTCCGGCCGGCGCACCGCCACGACGGCCTGCCCCTGGATCGCCGCCCGCGACTCGCTGGACACTCGCGTCCGCGTCGTCGAACCGGACCCGGCCTCGCCCGGTGAGCCGCGCTCACCGGCCGGTTCGGGCGCCGTCGGCGTGGACCGGCGCGTGTTGGCGTGGGTGCGGCTGCACGGGCACCCGCTCGCTCTGGTGCACCCCACCGGTACCCCCGGCGACCGGGCCGGGCTCCGCCGGGCGCCGGCCGCTGCCGCCTCCTTCGAACCGGCCGCACCGACGGGCCACCGCACCCCGGGAGAACCGGGCCCGGCGCCGCCGCCCGCCCCGGAAGGGGGCCCGCCATGACCCCGCACACGAACCCGGTGCCGGTCTTCCTGTACCACTCGGTGTCCGACGACCCGCCCTCCTGGCTGGCCCCCTTCACCGTCACCCCGCGCGTCTTCGCCGAACAGCTGGACCGGATCATCGACAGCGGCCGTACCGTGATCCCGCTGGAGCGGCTGGTCGCGGCGGTGCGCGGCGGGCCGCCGCTGCCGCCCCGGTGCGCCGTCCTCACCTTCGACGACGGCTTCGCGGACTTCTACTGGACGGTCGCCCCGCAGCTCACCGAGCGGGGGCTGCCCGCCACCCTGTACCTCACCACCGGGGCCGTGCACGCGCCGGGCGAGCCCCCCGGCGGCAGCCTGCTGCCGCCGGCCCCGATGCTGAACTGGCGCCAGGTCAGCACGCTCGACGCCTGTGGCATCGGGATCGGCGGGCACAGCCGTACCCACGCGCAGCTGGACACGCTGCCGCGGCGGCGGCTGTGCGCCGAGATCTCGGGCTGCAAACGCCGCATCGAGGACGTCCTCGGGCACCCGGTGTCCGCGTTCGCCTACCCGCACGGCTACTCCAGCCCGCTGGTCCGCCGCACGGTCCGCGCGGCGGGCTGGACCTCGGCCACGACGGCCGTGCGGGCCTTCAGCTCGCCCGCCGACGACCCGTTCCGCATCGCCCGGCTGATGGTCATGGCCGACACCCCGGCGGACCTCTTCCGC
>NZ_NHSG01000117.1:0-20634 GCF_020024005.1 Streptomyces purpurogeneiscleroticus | reverse complement strand
CTCCCCCTCCCCGCACCCGGCAGGCGGCGCCGGAGAGCGCGGTGGATCGTGCGGGCGACCGCCGGCGTCTCCGTCGTCCTGCTGGCCGCGAGCGGCGTCGGCCACGCGATGGTGACCGGGGTCAACGAGAACATCTCCCGCGTCGACGCCTTCAAGGACATGGGCAAGCGGCCCCGGACGAGCTCCGGGGACGGGATGAACTTCCTGGTCGCGGGCACCGACGGCCGGGACCGGCTGTCGGCGGCGGAGAAGGAGCGGTACCACCTCGGCGGCGAGCCCTGCCACTGCACCGACACGGTCATGCTCGTCCACCTCTCGGCGGCCCGGGACCGGGCAAGCGTGATCAGCCTGCCCCGCGACTCCTTCGTCGAGGCGCCCGAACGCAAGGACGAGAAGACCGGGCGGACGGTGCCGACCCACCCGATCAAGCTGAACGCGGCGTACGCGGAGGGCGGCCCCAACCTCACCGTCCGCACCGTGGAGCACATGACCGGGGTGCACATCGACCACTACCTGGAGGTCGACTTCACCAGCTTCATGAAGACCGTGGACGCGGTCGGCGGGGTGCAGGTGTGCACCACCCGGCCGCTGCGGGACCGCTACTCCGGGCTGGACCTGCCCAAGGGGACCAGCGAGCTGAACGGCGGCCAGGCGCTCCAGTACGTCCGCGCCCGGCACCTCGACGGCGGCTCCGACCTGGGCCGCATGCAGCGCCAGCAGCGCTTCCTGGTCGCCCTCCTGCACAAGATCACCGACTCGGAAGCGCTGGTGAACCCGGTGACGTTCAAGCGGATCACCTCGACCCTGCTGGACTCGCTGCGCGCCGACGCGGGCTTCGGCACGCGCGAGATGGTCGCGCTCGGGCAGGCGCTTCGCGGCTTCAAGCCCGCCTCCTCGGAGTTCGCCTCCGTCCCCGTCAGCGACATCAGCTACTCCGTGCCGAACCTCGGCTCGACGGTGAAGTGGGACGAGGAGCGCGCGGAGAAGCTCTTCGCGGCCGTCCGCGCCGACCGCCCGCTGGCCGTGCACAAGAAGCGCAAGCAGCGCGCGACCGTGGTGGACGTCGCGCCGGGCGAGATCCGGGTGCAGGTCGACAACGGCACCCGCACCCGCGGCCACGCGGCCCGGGCCGACAAGGCGCTGCGCGCGACCGGCTTCGACACCACCGGCACGCCCCGCAACGCGTCGGCGCCCGCCGACCGCACCGTGATCAGCTACGACCCGCGCTGGAACCGCTCGGTACGGACGCTGGCCGCCGCGCTGCCGGGTGCGGAGCTGCGCGCGGTACCGGGCCAGGGCCCGCTCCTGCGAGTCACCCTCGGCCCCGACCACAAGGGCGTCCACAAGGTGCGCGCCGAGGTGCCCGCGCCCGACTCCGGCGATGTGCCGGCGGTCACGGGGGACGAGGAGGAGTGCCAGTAGCCCTCGGGCCCGGTGGCTCTCAAAGCCCGCGGGACGTGCGGCTCAGCCCTCGTCGACGCCGTCGGCGACGCGGCGCTCGCGCAGCTCCATGATGGCGCGGCGCCGGGCGAGCCGGTGCGTGCGGCGGATCTGCGCCTCCTGGTACCGCCGCTTGTCGCGCTCGGTCTCGGGGATCACCGGCGGGACCCGGCGCGGCTTGCCGTTCTCGTCGACGGCGGCGAAGACCAGGTACGCGGAGCCGACCTGCTGGGCTGGGGTGGACTCGTTCCAGCGCTCGGCCAGCACCCGTACGCCGACCTCCATGGAGGACCGGCCGGTCCAGTTGACCTGCGCCTTCACATGGACGAGGTCGCCGACCCTGACCGGCTCCAGGAACGCCATCTCGTCCATGGAGGCGGTGACGGCGGGGCCGCCGGAGTGCCGGCCGGCCACCGCGCCCGCCGCGTCGTCCACCAGCTTCATGATCACGCCGCCGTGGACGGTGCCGAGCAGATTGGTGTGGCTCGCGTCCATGATGTGGCTGAGCGTCGTACGCGAGACGGAGGTGGGCTTGCCCGGAAGGTCGCCCTCCGCGCTGCCGGTGACGAGGTCGGTCATACGTCCACCCTATGCACCCCGCCGGACGGCTTCTGCCCGAGAAGGGGCACGGAGCCCACCGACCGGTCCGCTTTACTCCCCTTTCATCCCATTACAAGTGCAATCGCGGGCAAACATGCGTCCCGCACGTCCCGAATCGTCGCTTCTTGTCCCACGCGGCCCAATGGTCGCTCCCTCCCCTTTATGCCGCGTCGTTTTGCATCAGCTCTGCAACAGCCGGGGGCCGAACCCGTCCCCGCCCTGTATGGCGAGGTGTACCGGCAGGCACACTTTGCTCCATGAACGAGTGGCGCGACGGGCTCGCCCGTGACGACGACAGGAACCGGTACGGGCGCGGCAGCAGCAGCGCCCAGCCGGAGGGCGCGCGCGCCATGCGACAGGTGCGCCGGGAGCCCACGGCCGGCTACAACGAGCCGCCGCTGCCGCCCGGCATGTCGCCGCGCCGCCAGGGCGTCCCGCCGCAGCCGGGCCGCGACGGCGGATACGGCGGGGGCCACGGCGGCGGCCGCTACGACGACGGGTACAACACCGGCCAGGTCTACGGCGGCGGCCACGGTGGTGGCGGCGGTTACGGCGACGACGGCTACCGCCCCCGCCCCCACTGGGGCCGCCGCATCAAGCGGATCCTGGTCACGCTCGTCGTGGTGCTGCTCGTCGTGTCGGTCGGCACGTACTTCTGGGCCGACTCCAAGATGCGCAAGGAGGTCGACCTCAGCAAGGTGATCGACCGCCCCGAGGAGGGCGACGGCACCAACTACCTGATCGTCGGCTCCGACAGCCGCGAGGGGATGTCGGCCGAGGAAAAGAAGCGGCTGCACACCGGTGGCGCGGAAGGCAAGCGCACCGACTCGATGATGATCCTGCACACCGGGTCCAACGGCCCGACGCTGATCTCCCTGCCGCGCGACTCGAACATCACGATCCCGGAGTTCCGCGGCTCCGAGTCCGGCAAGATGCAGCCCGCGATGGGCCCCAACAAGCTCAACGCCGCGTACTCCATCGACGGCCCCCAGCTCCTGGTGCGCACCGTGGAGTACAACACCGGGCTGCACATCGACCACTACGCCGAGATCGGCTTCGCCGGCTTCGCGAACATCGTGGACGCCATCGGCGGCGTCGACATGAAGCTGGACAAGGGCTTCAAGGACAAGTGGTCCGGCGCCGACTTCAAGGCCGGCGAGCAGACCCTGAACGGCCAGCAGGCCCTGGCGTACGTCCGTACCCGGCACGCCTTCTCCGGCAGTGACCTGGACCGCACGAAGAACCAGCAGAAGTTCCTCTCGACGCTGGCCCACCAGGTGGCCTCGCCCGGCACGATCCTGAACCCCTTCGCGCTCTACCCGGCCATGGGCGCGGGCCTGGACACCCTGATCGTCGACAAGGACATGGGCCCCTACTCGCTGGCCAAGATGTTTTTCGCTCTGAAGGACGTCACCGGCAAGGGCGGCGAGGGCAAGTCGATGAACATGCCGACCTCCGGCAGCGTCGGCGGCAACCTCCAGTGGGACATGCCGAAGGTCAAGCAGCTGGTCGGCGAGCTCAAGAACGACGACCCGGTCACGGTCACCGCGGACGAGTGACCCGCTCCGGACCATGCGAAGGCCCCGGCTCCCTCCCAGGAGCCGGGGCCTTCCCGTGTGCCCTGTGCCGCGCCGTTACGGCAGGTTGCGGGCCATGACGATGCGCTGGACCTGGTTGGTGCCCTCGTAGATCTGGGTGATCTTTGCGTCGCGCATCATGCGCTCCAGCGGGTAGTCCCGGGTGTAGCCGTAGCCGCCGAGCAGCTGGACCGCGTCGGTGGTGATCTCCATGGCCGCGTCCGAGGCGTAGCACTTGGCGGCGGCGCCGAAGAAGGTGAGGTCCTCGGCCTTGCCGCCGGCGGAGATCCGCTCGGACTTCGCGGCGGCCGCGTAGGTGAGCTGGCGGGCCGCCTCCAGCTTCATGGCCATGTCGGCGAGCATGAACTGCACGCCCTGGAAGTCGCCGATCGGCTTGCCGAACTGCTTGCGCTCCTGGACGTAGCCCTTGGCGTAGTCCAGCGCGCCCTGGGCGATGCCCAGCGCCTGGGCCGCAATGGTGATGCGGGTGTGGTCCAGGGTCTTCATCGCGGTCGCGAAGCCGGTGCCCTCGGCGCCGATCATGCGGTCGGCGGGGATGCGCACGTTGTCGAGGTAGACCTCGCGGGTCGGCGAGCCCTTGATGCCGAGCTTCTTCTCCGGGGCGCCGAAAGAGACGCCCTCGTCGCCCTTCTCCACCACGAAGGCGGAGATGCCCTTGGAGCGCTTCTCCGGGTCGGTGACGGCCATCACCGTGTAGTACTCGGACTCGCCCGCGTTGGTGATCCAGCGCTTCACGCCGTTGAGCACGTAAGTGTCACCGTCGCGGACGGCCTTGGTCTTCATGCCCGCCGCGTCCGAGCCCGCGTCCGGCTCGCTCAGGCAGTACGAGAACATCGCGTCGCCCTTGGCCAGCGGGCCCAGGTACTTCTTCTTCAGCTCCTCGGAGCCGGAGAGGATCACCGGCAGCGAGCCCAGCTTGTTCACGGCAGGGATCAGGGAGGAGGACGCGCAGACGCGGGCCACCTCCTCGATGACGATGACGGTGGCGAGCGCGTCCGCGCCGGCGCCGCCGTAGGACTCCGGTACATGCACGGCGTGCAGGTCATTGGCGACCAGGGCGTCCAGCGCCTCCTGCGGGAAGCGGGCCTCCTCGTCCACCTGCGTGGCGAACGGTGCGATCTTCGCCTCGGCGAGCGCACGCACCGACTCACGGAGCATGTCGTGCTCCTCGGCCGGCCGGTACAGATCGAAATCGGCGTTTCCCGCCAAGGTCTCTCATCTCCCCTGAGTGCTAACTACCGTTAAGTAACCTGTCGCGTTTCCCCGAATTCTAGAGCCGGAGCACCTCGTGGGGTACGTGAGGTTGCCGACAACGACCGGATCGGCGCACCCCTTGTCCCAGCTATGCTCGGCCCCGCAACAGACTTCGTCCGCACCTGGAGCGTCCATGCCCCTCAAGATCACCGTGATCGGCACCGGCTACCTCGGCGCCACGCACGCCGCCGCCATGGCCGAACTCGGCTTCGAGGTGCTGGGGCTCGACATCGTGCCCGAGAAGATCGAGATGCTCAGCCGGGGCGAGGTGCCGCTGTACGAGCCGGGCCTGGAGGAGCTGCTGCGCAAGCACGTCGCGGGTCTCCCGGGCTCCAGCGGGCGGCTGCGGTTCACCACCTCCTGGGAAGAGGCCGGCGCCTTCGGCGACGTGCACTTCGTCTGCGTGAACACCCCGCAGAAGCACGGCGAGTACGCCTGTGACATGTCCTACGTCGACAGCGCCTTCGAGTCTCTGGCGCCGCACCTGACGCGGCCCACGCTGGTCGTCGGCAAGTCCACCGTGCCGGTGGGCAGCGCGGCGCGGCTCGCCAAGCGGCTGGCCGAGCTGGCGCCGGCCGGCGAGGAGGCGGAGCTGGCCTGGAACCCGGAGTTCCTGCGCGAGGGCTTCGCCGTTCAGGACACCCTGCACCCCGACCGGCTCGTGGTGGGTGTCGCGAGCGAGCGCGCCGAGTCGCTGCTGCGCGAGGTGTACGCCACGCCGCTGGCCGAGGGCTCGCCGTGGGTCGTGATGGACTACCCGACCGCCGAGCTGGTCAAGACGGCCGCCAACTCCTTCCTCGCCACCAAGATCTCCTTCATCAACGCGATGGCCGAGATCTGCGAGGCCGCCGACGGTGACGTGGTGAAGCTGGCCGAGGCGATCGGCCACGACGAGCGGATCGGCAAGAAGTTCCTGCGCGCCGGGGTCGGCTTCGGCGGCGGCTGTCTGCCGAAGGACCTGCGTGCCTTCATGGCGCGCGCCGGCGAGCTGGGCGCCGACCAGGCGCTGACCTTTCTCCGCGAGATCGACTCGATCAACATGCGCCGCCGCGGCCACATGGTGGAGCTGGCGCGCGAGGCGGTCGGCGGCGGCTTCCTCGGCAAGCGGGTCGCCGTCCTCGGCGCGACCTTCAAGCCGGACTCCGACGACGTGCGGGACTCCCCCGCGCTGAACGTCGCGGGCCAGATCCACCTCCAGGGCGGCCAGGTCACCGTGTACGACCCCAAGGGCATGGAGAACGCGCGCAGGGTCTTCCCGACGCTGGGGTACGCGCCGACCGCGCTGGACGCCGCGCGCGGCGCCGACGTCGTGCTGCACCTGACCGAGTGGCGGGAGTTCCGCGAGTTGGACCCGGCGACGCTGGGCGAGGTCGCGGCGCACCGCCGCATCCTGGACGGCCGCAACGCGCTGGACCCGGAGCTGTGGCGCAAGGCCGGCTGGACGTACCGCGCGCTGGGCCGCCCGCGCGCCTAAGCGCTCCACTGGAAGTGCCGCGAGAGGCCATCGGTCGTCTGCGGCCTCATCGCGGCTGGTCGCGCCCACGCGGCGAAGCCGCACAGTGTCACAGGCCCGCGCCCCTTCCGGGCGCGGGCCTGCTCAGCCCTCGGCCTTCCGGGCCCGGTACGTACGCATCTTCGCGCGGCTGCCGCACACCGCCATCGTGCACCAGCGGCTGCGTGCCGCCGGGCTGCGGTCGTAGAACACCCACTGGCAGTCGTGGGCCTCGCATGCCTTCAGGCGGGGCCAGGTGCCGTCCGCGGCGGCGGTGGCGATGCCGGCAGCGATCCGGGCGGTCAGCGCGGCGGCCCCGGTGAGTCCGGGCGCCGGGCACAGCGCCGCCTCGCCCCGCGCGTCCACGGTGAGCGTCAGCGGCGCGGCGGCGAGCAGCGCGCCCAGTTCGCGCTCGGTCTCCTCGGTCAGGTCGGTCCCCGTGTGCGCGAGACAGGCCGCACGCAGCGCCTCGCGCAGCCGCTGAACGGCGGACAGTGCGCGTTTCCCGGCGGGAGCCGGCGGCAACCCGTGCTCGCGCAGGAAGGCGGCGAGGCCGCCGGGCGCGGCCAGCGCGTCCTGCCCGCTCTCGATGTCCAGGGTGTTCGCCAGATCCTGGACGAGAGCCAGGGAAGGCGGCGCGCTACGGTCGGCCACCCTTGCCACGTTACCTGTTGAGGGCCATCATGCAGTAACGAAGTTACCGCTACACCGTCGCAGGAGGTAACACCATGGCCATCGCTCAGTACGGCGTCGTCGTGCTCGACGCCCGCGACCCGCAGGCCCTCGCGGAGTTCTACGCCGGGCTGCTCGGCTGGCAGGTGGGCGAGCTGGAGGGCGACTGGATCGAGGTGGCCGGGCCTCAGGGACGGATGCTCGCGTTCCAGACGGCACCCGATCTGGTGCCGCCGGACTGGCCCAGCGGCGAGCGGTCCCAGCAGCTGCACCTGGACTTCCGGGTGCCGCGGGACCGGATCGAGGAGGCCGAGCGCGAGGCGCTGGAGCTCGGCGCGAAGCTGGTCCAGCACGACGAGGGCAAGCGCGACTTCCGGGTCTACCTCGACCCGGAAGGGCACCCGTTCTGTCTGTGCCTGCACTGAGTACGGAACCGGCGGGGGCGGGCGGGGACTCCCCGCCCGCCCCCGCTCTCAGGTCCAGGCCCAGTGCAGCCGTGTCATCCGGTCCCGCCGGTCCGCCCGGTCCAGCCGGTCGATGGTCCCCGTGGACGGCCCGCGGCGGTGCCGGGCCTCGCGCGCGGCGAACTCCGCGCCACGCATCGCACGCAGGGCATTGCCCCAGGTCAGCCCGGCCAGGTCGGAGAAGGACCAGCCGCGGGTGATCAGTTCGGCGAGCAGCCGCGGGTAGCCGGAGACGTCCTCCAGGCCCTCCGGCCGCCCGTCCGCCGGATCGGTGTCGAAGCCACCGCCGAGGCCGACGTGCCGGGCCCCCGCCACATTCCGTACGTGATCGAGGTGGTCGGCGACGTCCTCCACGGTCGCCGCGCCCACCGGCCCGGTGACCCGCTGCGGGGCGAAGGTGACCATGCAGATCCCGCCGTTGCGGGGCAGCTGCGCGAGGACCTCGTCGGGCACGTTGTGCCGGTGGTTCGTCAGGTTCCGGGCGGCGGACCGGTTCAGGAAGACCGGCGCCTTGGTGATGGCCAGCGTGTGGCGCATCGTGTCGACCGAGGCGTACGAGAGGTCGATGAGCATCCCGAGGCGGTTCATCTCCCGGACCACCTCCTCACCGAAGGCGGTGAGGCCGCCCGCGCACGGGGTGTCGGCCGCCGCGTCCGCCCACGGGGTGTTGCGGTCCGGCGTGAGCAGCATCGAGCGCACGCCCAGGGTGTGCAGGGCGCGCAGCGCGCCGAGCGAGCTGTCGATGATCTGGCCGCCGGCCGAGCCGAGCAGGCAGGCGATACGGCCGCGGTTGCGGCACTCGGTGACGTCGTCGGCGGTCATCGCCAGGCGCAGCGCTTCGGGGTAGGCGCGCACCAGCTGGTACACGAAGTCGATCTGTTCGAGCGTGGCACTGATGGCGTGGTCGCCGCTGAGCGCGGTGGGCACCTGCACGGACCAGAACTGCGCGCCGACGCGGCCCTGCCGCAGCCGGGGGATATCGGTGCTGACGGCGGGTTCACCGTAGTCGAGGTCGTAGTAGTGACCCGGCGTCAGGTCGTCGCCGTGGTGCAGCCGCAGCGCCCAGGGCAGGGCGTTGTGGCCGTCGAAGACGGGGTGCGCGGCGAGCAGCGCGTGCGCGCGGGAGAGCGGGTCGCGGCGCAGCGGGGGGTCGGCGGGGCGCCCGAGTGATCCGTACGGGGAGTGGGCGTCCTCGGCGGCGCCGAGAACCCCGGCGGCACCGGTGAGGTCTGCGGCTTCCAGATCGGGGGCGAGGTCGGCCATGGTCGGAGCTCCTGGATCGGTGGCAGTAGGGCCACGGTGACACGGGAGATCCACTTCTTCGCGGTGGATGATCCGTACGGGTCACCCACCGCGCGACACGCGGCGGATGACCCCTACTGCGGCGCTCAGCCGTCCAGCTGACCGATCGTCGCGTTCGACGGGCCGCGCCGCTTCTGGAGGTCGCGGGCGACGTCCTCCGCCGCGCGCAACGCACGCACCGCGTTCTGCCAAGTGAGCTTGGCGAGGTCGGCCTCGGACCACTTGCGGTCCAGCAGCTCCGCGATCAGGTTCGGATAGCCCGCGACGTCGCGGAGGCCGTCCGGGGTGAAGGCCGTGCCGTCGTAGTCGCCGCCGATGCCGATGTGGTCGACGCCGGCGACCTCGCGCATGTGGTCGAGGTGGTCGGCGACGGTGGCGGCGGTGGCCACCGGGCGCGGGTGCGCGGCCTCGAAGGCGCGCTGCACCTTCATGCCGGCCTCGGTGGTGTCGAGGTGGTGCAGGCCGTGCGCGCGCATGTTCTCGTCGGCACGCTTCGTCCACTCCCCGGCATCGGGCAGCACGAACTTCGGTACGAACGTGACCATCGCGACGCCGCCGTTGGCGGGCAGCTGGGCCAGTACGTCGTCGGGGATGTTGCGCGGGTGGTCGCAGACGGCGCGCGCCGAGGAGTGCGAGAAGACCACCGGCGCCTCGGTGACCCGCAGCGCGTCCCGCATCGTGTCGGCGGAGACATGGCTGAGGTCGACGAGCATGCCGAGCCGGTTCATCTCGCGCACGACCTCCTCGCCGAAGGCGGTGAGGCCGTGGTGGCGCGGCTCGTCGGTCGCCGAGTCCGCCCAGGCGATGGTGTCGTTGTGGGTCAGCGTCATATAGCGGACGCCGAGCCCGTAGAGGGCGCGGAGCGTGGCCAGCGAGCAGTGGATCGAGTGCCCGCCCTCGGCACCCATCAGGGAGGCGATCCTCCCCTCGGCGCGGGCTGCCTCCATGTCGTCGGCGGTGAGCGCGCGCCGCAGGTCGCCCGGGTACCGGTCGATCAGCTGCGCCACGCAGTCGACCTGCTCCAGGGTGGCGCTGACCGCACGGTCGCCGTCGTAGTCGGAGCGTACGTACACCGACCAGAACTGCGCGCCGACGCCGCCGGCCCGCAGCCGCGGGATGTCGGTGTGCAGATGCGCGGACTGGTCGGTGGCGATGTCGCGCCGGCCCAGGTCGTACCGGACCTGCTCGCGCAACGCCCAGGGCAGGTCGTTGTGACCGTCGACGACGGGCCAGCGGGCGAGGAGGTCCCGGGCCGCCTCGCTCACTTGCCGCTCCCGAAGCCGAAGCCCTCGTTGCCTCCGACCTTGTTCCGCAGCCGCTTGCCCTTCTCGGTGGCCTGGTCGTTCAGCTCCTGCTGGAACTCGCGCATCCGCTCCTGCAGCTCGCTGTCGTGCGCGGCGAGCATCCGGGCGGCGAGCAGACCGGCGTTGCGGGCGCCGCCGACCGAGACCGTGGCGACCGGCACGCCGGCCGGCATCTGCACGATGGACAGCAGCGAGTCCATGCCGTCGAGGTACTTCAGCGGGACCGGCACGCCGATGACCGGCAGCGGGGTGACCGAGGCCAGCATGCCCGGCAGATGGGCCGCTCCCCCGGCACCCGCGATGATCGCCTTCAGGCCGCGGCCCGCGGCCTCCTCGCCGTACGCGACCATCTCGCGCGGCATGCGGTGCGCGGAGACGACGTCGACCTCGTACGGGATCTCGAACTCGTCGAGGGCCTGCGCCGCGGCCTCCATGACGGGCCAGTCGGAGTCGGAGCCCATGACGATGCCGATGACGGGTGTCTGGGAGCTGGAGCTCATTCGGTGATCGTTCCTCGCAGGTAGCCGGCGGCGTGCGCGGCGCGCTCACGCACGTCGGCCAGGTCGTCGCCGTAGGTGTTGACGTGCCCGACCTTACGGCCGGGCTTCACGTCCTTGCCGTACATGTGGATCTTCAGCTGCGGGTCCCGGGCCATGCAGTGCAGGTACGCGCTGTACATGTCCGGGTAGTCGCCGCCGAGCACGTTGGCCATCACGGTCCACTCGGCGCGCGGGCGCGGGTCGCCCAGCGGCAGGTCCAGTACCGCGCGGACGTGGTTGGCGAACTGCGAGGTGATCGCGCCGTCCTGGGTCCAGTGCCCGGAGTTGTGCGGGCGCATCGCCAGTTCGTTGACCAGGATCCGGCCGTCCGCGGTCTCGAAGAGCTCGACCGCGAGGTGGCCGACCACGTCCAGTTCCTTGGCGATCCGCAGCGCCAGCTCCTGGGCCTGCGCCGACAGCTCCTCGGAGAGGCCGGGAGCGGGCGCGATCACCGTGTCGCAGACGCCGTCGACCTGGATGGACTCCACGACCGGGTACGCGACGGCCTGGCCGTGCGGGGAGCGGACGATGTTGGCGGCCAGCTCGCGGGTGAAGTCGACCTTCTCCTCGGCGAGGACCGGCACGCCTGCGCGGAACGGCTCCTCGGCGTCCTTGGCGGATCGTACGAACCAGACGCCCTTGCCGTCATAGCCCCCGCGGACGGTCTTCAGGATGACGGGGAAACCCTCGCCCTCGGCCGCGAACTGCTCCACATCGGCCGGGTCCGAAACGATGCGGTGGCGCGGGCAGGGGGCGCCGATCTCGGTCAGTTTCGCGCGCATCACCCCCTTGTCCTGGGCGTGCACCAGCGCGTCCGGACCGGGGCGTACGGGGATACCGTCCGCCTCCAGGGCCCGGAGGTGCTCGGTGGGGACGTGCTCGTGATCGAAAGTGATCACGTCACAGCCGCGCGCGAACTCCCGCAGGGTGGCCAGATCGCGATAGTCGCCGATGACGACATCGCTGACGACCTGCGCCGCGGAGTCCTGCGGAGTGTCACTGAGGAGCTTGAACCTGATGCCGAGGGGGATGCCTGCCTCGTGAGTCATACGAGCGAGCTGTCCGCCACCGACCATGCCGACTACCGGAAACGTCACGCCTTCAGGGTATCCGCTCCGACCGACCGTTCCAGGCCACCCCTTGGACGATCCTCTGAATCCGGACGTTCCGCACCTCTGTGCGAGCTGCCATCGGGCGATAGGCTCGCCCGGACGCGTGGATCCGGGGGAGGACGCATGGACGCGACCGACGGCATATCGACGCCGTCCCGCAAGATCGGCATAGCGGTCGCGGTGGCGGCCCTGCTGGTGACGGTGTACTCCCTGATCTCCCTGCTCACCGCCGGTCCCCAGGTGTACGGGCCGCAGGACAACGTCATATCCGTCGCCCCCGGCGAGCGCTTCTCGATAGAGCTGGACGACAACCCGAGCACCGGCTACCGCTGGACCGTTTCTCCTCCGCCGCCCGACCCGCAAGTGCTCAAGCCGGCCGGCAGCCACTACGAGGCCGACGAGCCGGTGGTCGCGGGCTCCGGCGGCACCCGCTACCTGGAGTTCCAGGCCGTCCGCGCCGGCCGGACCGAGCTGGCGCTGCGGCGCTGCTTCCAGTGCGGCACCGAGCGCGCCGACAGCGACGACGGCGAGCTGCTCGCCTTCCGCATCACGGTGACCGACTGACGCGCGACGGCCCGGAAGCCCGCTGGTTAGCATGAGTGAGCGGCCGGCCGCCGACCACGGCCCGCCCGATACGACGCCTCACGGGGAGCTGAACCGCCAATATGTCTGGACCGAGCCCGCTGCGTTCGCGGCTGGAGCTGCTGGGCCGCGAAATCGTGAAGTTCGGCGCGGTGGGCGGAGCCGGTGTGCTGGTCAACCTCGTGGTCTTCAACCTCGTGCGGCACACCACGGAGCTGCCCGTGGTGCGGGCCGGGATCGTCGCGACGGTCGTCGCGATCCTCTTCAACTACGTCGGCTTCCGCTACTTCACCTACCGGGACCGCGACAAGAGCGGCCGCACCAGGGAACTGGCCCTCTTCGTCTTCTTCAGCGCGGTCGGCCTGGTGATCGAGAACGGCATCCTCTACGCCGCGACGTACTGGTGCGGCTGGAACACCCCGCTGCAGAACAACGTCTTCAAGTTCCTCGGCATCGGCATCGCCACGCTCTTCCGCTTCTGGTCCTACCGCTCCTGGGTCTTCCGGACGCTGCCGGCCCGCGAGGCCGTGGAGACCGCAGAGTCCTTCCTCACGGAGAAGGCCCGCTCCGAGGCGTCCCGGCGCGGCTCATCGGGGTCCTGACCCGGCCCCGTCCGCCGACGCCGGCCGGTAGTGATCGGACTCCCGGCTGAGGAAGAGCGCGAAGACCGGCGGCTCCTGCTGGAGCAGCTCCAGCCGGCCGCCGTCGGCCTCCGCCAGGTCGCGGGCCACCGCGAGCCCCAGGCCCGTGGAGTTCCGGCCGCTCACCGTCCGCTCGAAGACCCGGGAGCCCAGGTCGGGCGGTACGCCGGGGCCGGCGTCGGTGACCTCGACGACGACCTGGTTCCCGGTGACGCGGGTGCGCAGCGCGACCGTGCCGTCACCGTGCATCAGCGCGTTCTCGATCAGGGTCGCGAGTACCTGGGCCACCGCGCCCGGCGTCCCGACCGCGCGCAGATGCTTCTTGCCCGAGCGGACGATGGCCCGGCCCGCGCTGCGGTACGCCGGGCGCCACTCCTCGATCTGCTGCTTGACGACCTCGTCCAGGTCGAAGGCGACGGCGGAGCCGGAGCGCGGGTCGCGGGAGTTCGTCAGCAGCCGCTGGACGACGTCGCTGAGCCGGTCCACCTGCCCCAGCGCGATCGTCGCCTCCTCCTTCACCGTCTCCGGGTCGTCGGTGAGGGTGATCTCCTCCAGCCGCATGGACAGCGCGGTCAGCGGCGTACGGAGCTGGTGGGAGGCGTCGGCGGCGAGCCGGCGCTCGGCGGTGAGCATCCGCGCGATCCGCTCGGCGGAGGCGTCCAGCACGTCCGCGACCCGGTCCAGCTCGTGCACGCCGTACCGGCGGTGCCGGGGCCGCGGGTCGCCGGAGCCGAGGCGCTCGGCGGTCTCGGCGAGGTCGGTGAGCGGGGCGGTCAGCCGGCGGGCCTGCCGTACGGCGAGGATCACGGCCGCGATGATGGCCAGCGCCGCGACCGCCAGGATGATCAGCAGCGTGCGGCCGATCTCGGCGCTGACGGCGGAGCGGGGCTCCTGCACGGTGACGGTCTCGCCCTGCTCACCGTGGACGGTGGAGGCGATGACATCGCCGGAGGGCCGGCTGCCGATCTGTACGGGGGCGTGGCCCGGCACCTCGATCAGCGCGTACCGGTCGGTGGTGATCTGTTCCGACAGCACCTCGGCGGTGATCTTCTCGCCGCCGCTCAGCCGGCTCTCGACCATGCCCACCAGGCGCACGGCCTCCGCCCCCACGCTCTCCTGGGCCCCCGCCTGGATGGTGCGGGTCTCCACGATGACGAGCGAGACGCCGAAAACGGCGATCACGACGAGCACCACGGCGAGGGTGGAATTGATCAGTCGGCGGCGCACGGTGCCCTCCCGGGCGGGGGTGGGGTGTTACTGCGGGGGCTTCAGCTCTTCTCGAAGCGGAAGCCCACCCCGCGCACGGTGGCGATGTACCGAGGGTTGGCCGCGTCGTCGCCCAGCTTCTTCCGCAGCCAGGAGATGTGCATGTCGAGCGTCTTCGTCGAGGACCACCAGGTGGTGTCCCAGACCTCGCGCATCAGCTGATCGCGGGTCACCACCCGGCCGGCGTCCCGCACCAGCACCCGGAGCAGGTCGAACTCCTTCGCCGTGAGCTGCAGTTCCTCCTCGCCCATCCAGGCGCGGTGCGACTCCACGTCGATCCGTACGCCATGGGTGGCCGGCGGCTGCTGGGGCTCGGCGGTGGTACCGCGGCGGAGCAGGGCCCGCACCCGGGCGAGCAGCTCCGCCAGCCGGAAGGGCTTGGTGACGTAGTCGTCGGCGCCGGCGTCCAGACCCACCACGGTGTCCACCTCGTCCGCGCGGGCGGTGAGGACCAGGATCGGGAAGGAGTGCCCTTCGTTGCGCAGCCGGCGGGCGACCTCCAGGCCGTCCATGCCCGGCAGGCCCAGGTCGAGTACGAGCAGGTCGATGTTGCCCTGCAGACCGGCGTCGAGCGCCGTGGGGCCGTCCTCACGCACCTCGACTTCGTAACCCTCACGGCGGAGTGCGCGGGCCAGCGGCTCCGAGATGGACGCGTCGTCCTCGGCGAGCAGTACACGGGTCATGGCCCGATGGTAGTCCGACAGGTCACGGCCACGATGCCCCTCCGGGGGTCCCGGGCTGCGGCGGTGGGAGCACCGCCCGGTTCCCCGCGCCGGGTGTGACCGTTGTCTCACTGAGCCCAACCTGAGCTACGCGCGTCGTACAGTGGCATGAACGTCCGTTGTACACCCCGGGACCTTGACGCTCATACGACGTCACGGTCCCTGTTGTGTGCGGGGCCGGCACGACCGGGCCCGCGGGCAAATGACCTCCTAGACCGGGTCCATCGCACATACACGGGGGCGTGGATTCCGGTGTACGGCCGTCCTGTCGATTCCTCTCCATAGTGGTGTCGCACCCTCCTACCGGGCGTGGGCGGGCGGACGGCACTGCGCCGGTGCCGGTCAGCCGACCCGGGCGCGCAGCCCCACCTGTGCGTCCCGATCACCCCAAGGATCGACCATGGCGTCCAGCCTGACGAAGGATTCCCCAGGGCAGGGAACCCCTGCCGGCGGCAAGACCTTCTTCGGCCACCCCCGCGGACTGGCCACTCTCTTCATGACCGAGATGTGGGAGCGCTTCAGCTTCTACGGCATGCGGGCCCTGCTCACGATCTACCTGCTGTCCGGCGGCCCGGACGGATCGGGCATCCGTGAAGGCGGTCTGGCGTTCAACGCCGCCACGGCCACGGCCATCTACTCCATCTACATGGCGATGGTCTACCTCCTGGCCATGCCCGGTGGCTGGCTCGCCGACCGCGTCTGGGGTCCGCGCAAGACCGTCACCATCGCGGCCGTGGTCATCATGGCCGGCCACCTCTCGCTGGCCGGCCCGGGCCAGGGATTCTTCTTCGCCGGTCTGGCGCTGGTGGCGATCGGCTCCGGTCTGCTGAAGGCCAACATCTCCACGATGGTCGGCCACCTCTACGACGGGCCGAACGACCCGCGCCGTGACGGCGGCTTCACGATCTTCTACATCGGCATCAACGTCGGTGCCTTCCTCGCGCCGCTGGTCATCGGCACCGTCGGTGAGAGCCACAACTGGCATCTGGGCTTCGCCCTCGCCGCCGTCGGCATGGGCATCGGTCTGCTCCAGTTCCTGTGGGGCACCAAGCACCTGAGCCCGGAGAGCAACAAGGTCCCCACCCCGCTCAGCGTCGAGGAGCGCAACTCCTGGCTGCGCAAGGGCCTGTCCTGGCTGATCGTCGCGGTGGTCTTCTACGGCGTGGTCGGCTTCACCGGTCACTTCACGCTGAACTGGGCGATGATCCCGCTGACCGTGCTGGGCATCATCATCCCGGCCGCCGTCCTCTTCCGCATCAAGCGGGACAAGGACCTCTCGACCGACGACCAGAGCAAGGTCTCGGCCTACGTCTGGTTCTTCATCGCCGCCGCGGCCTTCTGGATGATCTACGACCAGGGCGGCTCCACCGTCCAGGCGTTCGGTTCCACCAAGACCTCCGGCGAGCTGCTGGGCATCTCCTTCCCGTCCACCTGGTTCCAGTCGCTGAACCCGATCTTCGTGATGGCGCTGGCCCCGGTCTTCGCCTGGCTCTGGCTGTGGCTGAACCGGAAGGGCAAGGAGCCCAGCACGATCCTGAAGTTCGCCGCCGGTCTGTTCCTCATCGGCGTCTCGTTCTTCTTCTTCCTGATGCCGCTGGCCATGGCGGCCGGGGGCGAGAAGGTCAGCCCGATGTGGGTGCTGGGCATCTACTTCATCCAGACCATCGGTGAGCTGTGCCTCTCCCCCGTCGGCCTGTCGCTGACCACGAAGATGGCGCCGCTGAAGTACGCCAGCCAGATGATGGGCATCTGGTTCCTCGCCAACACCGCGGGCGACTCGGTCACGGGTCTGCTGTCCATCGGCGGCGTCGACATGAGCGGCTCGCGCGCGATCCTGATCGAGGCGATCCTCGCGGCCCTCGCGGGCTTCGCGATCTACATGTACCGCAAGAAGGTCCGCGGCCTCATGGGCGAGGTCCACTGACGGACCCGCTGCACTGATCCGCTGTCACGAGCGGACGAAGGGCCCCGGCGCCATGGCGCCGGGGCCCTTCGCGTGCGCGGCCGTTCGAGTGGGGTGCCCGGACGATCGGGGAGGGCGGCGGCGGGCCGCGGTAACGATCGGGGTGTGCGGCGAGGAACGGTATGGACGGGTCTGTGCGGGGTCCTGGCCGCCGCGTGTCTGGTGGTCCCGCAGGGGGGCCGGGCGGCCGCGGCGCCGGACGCCGCGTTCAAGGGGACGTACTCCTACGGCCCGCAGAAGCGGCAGACCATCGGCGCCTACCGGGCCGCCGGCACGGACGTCCGGCCGGTGGTGATGATCCTGCACGGGGGGTATTGGGCGCAGGACTCCGACTGGAGCGGGTGGGCCCGGAAGCTGGCGGCGCGCGGATTCGTCGTCTTCGACGTGGACTACCGGCTCAACACCGACGCGCGCTGGCACGCGCAGCGCACCGACGCGCTCGCCGCACTGCGCTGGATCCGCTCGCAGGCCGTCCGCTTCCGGGCCGATCCCCGGCGCATCGTGCTGCTCGGCTCGTCGGCGGGCGGGCAGATCGCGGCGAACACCGCGGAGTACACCGCGGGCACGGCCGAGCGGCCGGCCGGGGTGATCGCGCTCTCGCCGGTGGCCGATCCGTATCTGGCCTGGCGGGACGGCGCGCGCTCCGGCGCCTCGGCCGCCCAGCGCCGGCTGCGGCGCGAGGCGCAGAAGCTGGCGGGGTGCAATCCGAAGGCGAAGAAGGCGGCACCGTCCCCTGCGGCACCGGGCCCTCAGGCACCGGCCCCTGCGGCACCGCCCCCGGCTGCTCCGTCGGGCTCCGCGGCCTCCCTGGCTTCCGCGGCCTCGCCGACCTCCGTCGCGGCTGCCAAGTGCCGCGCCGTCTGGGACGACATGGCCGCGCGGACCTGGGCGCCGGGCGGTCCGGAGCGGCCCGGCGGGCCCGGTATGCCGATGCTGCTGCTGCACTTCGCGCACGACTTCGTCCCCGTGGCGCACTCCCGGGGCCTGGCGAAGGCGGAGCCGCGGGCCACGGTGTCGGTCCTGCCGGGGACGGGCCACGGCATGGCGGCCCTCACCCGGCCCGGGGTCGAGCGCCGGGTGCTGGCCTGGCTCATGGCGCGGGCGGGGCGGTCGGCGGACCGCGCGTAGGGCGTACGGGACCGAGAACCGTACGCCCGGCACGGACCACCGGCCGCCCGGCCGGTCAGCGCCGCAGGTAGCGGCGCGGCATGAAGGTGAAGACGGCGCCGCCGAGCAGGATCACCGTGCCGGCGATCAGACCGAGCGCCTGCAGGCCGCCGTGGTCCGCGGCGCCGGTGTCGGCGAGCCCGCCGGAACCGCCCGCGGCACCCGCGGCACCCCCGCTGCCTCCGGTATCCCCGGTACCGCCGGTCGCGGCGCCGCCCGAGGACGTACCGCCGCTCGCGCCGCCCGGCTGGGCGCTGGTGTCCAGCTCCAGCGAGACGCCCGGGTCCTTCTCGGGCGTGCAGGTGGTGGTGGTCCCCATCGCCTTGACCGTCAGGACGCCGGGCGTGAGCGTCGCCTTGCCGCTCGCGCCGGGCTTGTAGGTGCCCTTGAGGTCGGGGATCTCGATGGGCTCGCCGGACTTGATCGGCTCCTTGTTGGCAGGCCCCTCGACGTGCACCGTCCCCTTGTCCACGCCGCCCAGCTTCACCTCCATCGACGGCTTGACCGAGTCCTTGGGGATGTCGGCCGGGCTGTCCATCACGGACTTGCGGAACTTGACGGTGAGGTCGAAGTCGCCGCCCTTCTTGGTGCCGTTGATCTGCACCGGAGAGGTGGCCTTCTTGTCCCCGATGGGCGTCTTGCAGGCGTACGGGACCTGGACTTCCTTGCCCTTGTACGCGGTGCCGTCAGGGTCGCCGTTGCCGCCGCCGCTCGCCCCTCCGGAGCCGCCCGTACTCCCGCCCGTACCGCCGGAGTCACCGCCCGAGGCGCCCCCGGACGAGGACGACCCGCCCGACGAGGACGTGCCGCCCGAGTCCGACCCGCTGCCGTCCGTCACCTTGATCGTGAGCGCGGGCTTCACCTCGCCCTTGGGCGCGCACTTGGTGTCCGTCGGGACGGGCTTGTTGACGTTGATCGTGTACGCGCCCGGGGTCAGCGTGACCTCGCCCGGCTTCTCCAGCTTGAGCTTGCCCGTCATGTCGGGCAGCTGCATCGGGCTGTTCTTCGGGATGGGCGGATTCTGCCGCGGCCCCTCCATCGGGATGTCGCCGGTCTGCGCGCCCGTCGCCTTGAGCACGCCGGTCGGCTGCACCGTGTCCTTGCCCAGGTCCAGTACGTCCGGGTTCTTGGACGCGGCGCCGACCGTCTTCCACACCACCTCCACCGTGTCCCCCACCTTCGCCGTGGCGGGCGCGCTGATCTCGACCTTGGTGGTGCCCTGCACCGGATCCAGGCCGGAGATCGGCGGCGGGATGCACTCCGTCAGGTACGACACGGCGGCCGCCGGGCCGGGTACCGGGGCCGCCGCGGCGGTGCCGGACACCGCCACCAGGCCCACACCCGCGAGCATCAGCGCGCTCCCGGCCGCGGCCGCTCTCCTCCGTTGCCTCATCACAGGGAACCTTTCGACGTCGGTCGCTCGGTGAGTGTGGTGACGGACGGTGCGGTGTCCGGGGTGAACCAGGGCAGGCCGGCCGGCGCTTCGTCCTCCGCCCCGCGCTGGGCGGGGCGGCCGCGCGGCCGTACCTTGTCGACGATCGCCATGCCGATGCGGAAGACCGCGGCCGGCACCACGACGCAGAGCAGGATCCAGAAGAGCGTCACGCCCCACGGCCGGCCGACCTGCCAGGGCTGCTCGGCCAGGACCTTGCCGCCGTACTTCACGGCGACCCTGTAGTCGCCGTGCGCGCCGGCCGCCAGCTCGACCGGCAGCGTGACCTGCGCTTTCTTCCCGGCCTCCAGCGTGCCCCGCCACTGCTGGTCCGCCCATTGCGGGGCGAGGACGCCGTGCCGGGTGCCGACCTTAAAGACCGGGTTCTTCGCGGGCTCGGCGCCGAGGTTGCCGACCGTGAGCACCAGCTCCCGCTGCGGCGGCGCGCCGAACCAGGTCAGCAGTCCCGAACTGCCGCGCAGCCGGGCGGGCGCCAGTACCGCCAGCCGCCCGCCGCCGGTCCGCTCGGGCAGCGGGGCCACGGGGTGTCCGGCGACGGTGAACGGGGCGTCCGCCGTCGCCGCCCGGCCGGTCACGGTGGCGACGTGCACGACGCACGGGCACGGCTTCGGCGGCTCGGCGACCGGCAGCTCGATGCGGAAGCGGCCGTCCTTGCCGGTGGTGACGGCGCGGCCGTCGCCGTTGGCGCAGGCGTTGGTGCCACCGATCATGTTCTGGCCGCAGATCAGCAGGGTGAGCAGCGCCTTGGGGCGCCATCCGGCGCCGGTGACCGTGATCGAGCCGCCCTTGCCCGCCTGCCGCTGGGAGAGCTTGACGGTGGGCCCGTCGTCGGCGGCGAGGGCCGTCCCGGCCGGAGGAAGAGCGACGAGGACAAGGGTCAGCGCGGCAACGGCCGCCGCCCAGGGAGCAGTTCGCCGCGGACTGCCCGCCGCCCGGCCCGTACGTACTCCGCTCACGTCGTCACCCCTGTCGCCAACTCCCTTACCGCTCCGTCCTCTTGTTCCTGTGAGTCGTCCGCGCCCGCCCGCCGCCGTCGCCGCAGGAACCAGCCGCCCACCGCCGC
>NZ_NHSG01000116.1:0-20526 GCF_020024005.1 Streptomyces purpurogeneiscleroticus | reverse complement strand
CGGTGCTCAGCGGGGAGGGAGGCGAGGGCCTGGCTGACGGTGGCGTGCTGCGGGAAGAGCTTGTCGCTGCCGGTGTGGCGCAGCAGTTCGGAGAGGCGGCGGCCGGCGCACGCGAGCAGCAGGGCGCCCTCCCGGCGGCGCAGCAGCCAGTGGAGGGCGAGCAGACAGTTCAGGCCGCGGGAGTCGCAGAACGTGAGCGCGGCCACGTCCAGGACGAGATAGCGGTACCCGTCGGCGAGGACGACTCCGGTGGAGGAGAGGAACCCCTCCTCCGACGCATGGTCGAGCTCGCCTCGCACGCGCAGCACGGCGCATGCGTCGCACTTGGTGAGAACGGTGACGGCCAGCCGACCGGTGCCCGTGGACATCGCTCCTCCGATCACCTGTCGCACGGACATCCACGGACGCTCCACGGACATTCCCCGGTGGTGGCCGCTGGTCGGCCCCACGCTGTGAACTACAGGCATGTGATACAAGACGAGTGTCCCACATGAGCGGATACATGCCGGAAATTGGCTGGTCGACGCACGGTGACAATACGATCGCGCGGCACCCGGACGGGTGAATCTCGGGCGCGGGTCCCCTCGGCGCCGGGGAGTCCAGGGCGAGCGGCGGGCGTCAAGACCACGTACCCGAGCGCTTGTGCCCGGGCCGACGCGGGGTGGACGCTGACGACGTCGCGTGGCCGATGCATCGACCCACCGGACCGGATGGGCGACGCCGGCTCGGGAGCGGCACGTACGGCTCAGAGGGGGCGCTGCGACATGGTGGAGAGCACCGTCAAGGGCTTGGTCGACGTTCTGGCACAGGGCGGCGAGCCGGACTTCGCGGCGCAGTGGGCCGGGGAGGCGGCAGCGGCGCTGGGTCTGGACGGGCTGGCCGCTTCGCTGCTCGTCGAGGAGCCGGAGCTGATCTGGTTCAGCGAGGAGGTCAGCGCGCGGCTGGAGGATCTGCAGTTCACCCTGGGCGAGGGGCCCAGCCTGGAAGCGGCGCGGGCGGGCGCGATCTGCCTGATGGCCGATGTGTCGTCGGCTCCCGGGGCGCGCTGGGCGGGCTTCCTGCCGGCCGTCACTCAGCTGGACGTCCGGGCGGTCTTCGCCTTCCCGCTGCGGCTGGGGTCCATGAAGATGGGCGCCCTGACCGGCCATCGCCGCCGGCCGGGAATGATGAGCGGGGAGAGCATCGACCACGCGCTGACGCTCTGTGACGCGCTGACCGACTTTCTCCTGCGCATGCGGCTGCCGCCGCCGTCCCCCGGAGACGCGGCGCGCACCCCTCAGCGGGCCGCCGGCCTGTTGCGCCTCCATCGCGCGGAGGTCCACCAGGCCACCGGCATGATCGCGGTCCAGCTCGGCATCCCCCTGCCGGCCGCGCAGTCCCGGCTGCGCGCGGAGGCGTTCGCGACCGGCCGCGACATCACCGACGTGGCAAGCGCGGTAGTCCGCGGCGACCTGCGTCTCACCGCGAACAACGGCCCCAACGACTCCGTATAAGTGCCGCGCCTCGGCGTGCCGGGCGGACCGTTCCGGCCAAAGTCGGAGTGTGGAGCGGGGTCAGACGCGCGGGCATGCGTACCTCTGGCCCCGTCGGCGGCTCACGTCGGCCTGTTCCTTCACAGGGGCGTCTCCTGGCGGGCGGGCCACTGGCCGACAGCTTCCGGGGGCCGACGGACGGCCAACGCGCGGCGTTCTCGTGTCCGCCGCCCGGGTACGCGTGCGCCGCACCCGGCAACCGCCGGGTGACCCTCGTGAGAAAGCAGGCGCACCATGACCGCCGCTTCATCCCCCGGGTACTCGGAATCCGGCATGCCGAGGAGTACTCATACCGCCGTGCGGCCCACGCACACCGAGACCAAACCGTCCTTCAAGACCACCGAGTTCTTCGTCTACGTGGCCGCCGTGGTGGCCGTCCTCGTCGCCTCCGCCGTGGTGGGCAGCGCCGAGGGCGGCGTCGTGGACCGCTTCCCCGCCGACCAGGCGTGGCTGTACGTCACCCTGCTCAGCATCGGCTACCTGCTCAGCCGTGGCCTCGCCAAGAGCGGCAGCCGCGAACCGGCCGACCACACCCACTCCTGACATACCCACCCTTGCGGGCCCCGCCCGGCCGGAAGACCGGGCGGGGCCCCGGGTGCGCGGTCAGAGCGGGAGGAAGGCGTCGGTCTCCTGGTCGTGTGCCATGACGAGGCCGGTGTGCACCTCGTAGAACCAGCCGTGCAGCGTTACTTCACCGGCGTCCATGCGCTCGCGGACGCTGGGGTAGGCGCGCAGCCGGTCGAGCTGCTCGCGGACGTGGCGCTGGACGGCGCCGGGCACCGCCGGGCTGTCGTCCAGGGGCAGGTCGGCGGAGAACTGGTCGGCGAGCCAGTCCCGTACGCAGGGCGCGTCGTTCAGGTCTTCGGCGCGTGCCCGGGCACCGACGGCACCGCAGTGCGAGTGGCCGCAGACCACGATGTCGGCGACCTTCAGGACGCGCATCGCGTACTCGATGGTCGCGGCCTCCGCACAGGCCGTCATGTCTTCCCGGTAGGCGGGGACGGCGTTGCCGGCCGTCCGCAGTTCGAAGAGCTCGCCGGGCCGTGCGCCGGTGATGAAGGACGGTACGACCCTGGAGTCGGAGCAGGTGATGAACAGGGCGAGCGGCGACTGGCCGGCGGCGAACCGGCCGAAGCTCTCCCGTTCCTCAGGACGTTCGGCGATACGGGCGTTGAGGCTCCGGGCCTGCTGGATGAAGGTCTCCACGAGGAGGTGTCTCCTGTTACTGAGGGTGCCACTGAGTGCGTGGCGGAAGCGGATCGCGAGGGGTCGTTGCCGTGCGGAGGCGAGGCTGGTCCGGAACTGCGCTGGTCCGGAATGACAACGCGGCCGGCGGCGACCGTGCGCGGGTGCTGTGCGTACCGGTCATGTCATGGGCTCCCCTCGGGCGCGGCGGGGAGCGGCCGGGGCCGCCGTACGGTCAGCGCCAGGACGGGCACGACCGCCAGCGCCAGCGCTCCTCCGGCCAGGGCCAGCAGCGGGAAGCCGCCCGCCACGACGACCACTCCGGAGGACAGGCCGCCGCTGGCCCCGGCGACGGCGAGGGCCACGTCCAGCAGGCCCTGCGTACGGGCGCGGGTGGCGGCCGGCAGGGCGTCGGTGACCAGGGCCGTGCCGCTGATCAGGCCGAAGTTCCAGCCGAGGCCGAGCAGGACGAGTGCGGTGGCGAGCGCCGGTACGGAGTGGGCCGGTGCCAGGGCCGCCACGGCGCCTGCCGCGCACAGCGTCACGCCGGACGCGGCCGCGACCGGCAGCCGCCCGGCCCGGTCGACGAGGATCCCCGTCAGCGGGGAAGGCAGGAACATCGCCGCGACGTGGAGGGCGATGACCAGTCCGGCGGCCCCGGTGCTGTGGCCGTGCGCCCGCATGTGGACCGGCGTCATGGTCATGATCGCGATCATCGCGAGCTGGCCGGTCACCATGACGGAGGTACCGGCGAGGAGGCGGCGCCGGTCCGGGCGGGCGGGCGTGCTCGGCGCCGGGTCCGCGTCGGCCTGGACGGCCGCGTCGGCAAGGGCGGCCGCGTCGGCAAGGGTGCGTGCGAGCCGCAGCGGGTCGGGGCGCAGCAGCGTGCCGAGGAGCACGGCGGCTGCCGCGAAGGCGACGGTGGCCAGCGCGAACGGGCCCGCCAGGCGCGGGATGCCCCAGCCGTGCGCGACCTCGCCCGTGGCGGTCACCAGCAGCGGCCCGGCCACCGCGCCGAGCGTGGTGGCCATCAGTACGGTGCTCACCGCCCGGCCGCGCCGCTCGGGCGCCGCCAGGTCGGCCCCGGCGTAACGGGCCATCAGGTTGGTGGCCGTGCCCGCGCCGTAGACCGTGAGCGAGACGAAGAGCAGTACTGCGTCGGCGGTGGCGGCGGCCACGACGACGCCGAGGCTGCCGAGCGCGCCCACGCCGTAGCCCAGCGCGAGGCCGGGGCGCCGGCCCCAGCGCTGGCACAGCCGGCCGACGGCGACGGCACCGAAGGCGGACCCGCCGGTGAACAGGGCGCTGGGCAGGCCGGCCGTCCCCGTGGAGCCGAGCATTTCCTCGGCGAGCAGCGCGCCGACGGTGATGCCCGCGGCCAGGCCCGCGCCGCTGAGGACCTGGGAGAGCACCAGGACGGTCAGTATGCGGCGCTGTGCGGTGGCCACGGGCGGCGCGGTGAGTACCGGCGGCCCGTGTGCCGGAGAGAGCTCGGTCCGTTCCGTCATGGGTTACTGCCCCGGGCCGGTTCCAGTGCGGAGATCTCCGGCAAGGGCATGTCCAGCCGCTCGTGCAGGAACCGGACGATGGTCCAGTGCGGCAGCGCGCCCTCGTCGAAGGGGCCGAATTCCCGGCAGTACAGCGGAATCCAGCGCAGCGCCTCTTCGATCGCCTGCTCGCGCCCCGGCTCCTGCTGGTACTCCTCGTACGCGATGCTGCGATGTTCGATGAAGAACTTGCCCGGCAGGCGTTCCTCGCACAGCGCACGGTATTCGCGCGTCTGCAGGATGAGGTAGTGCCAGAACTCGTCGATCTCCTGCTCGACGGGGAGGAAGAGCCCGCTGAGTTCCTCGGGGTACTTGGAGATCAGGTAGAGGTACCGCAGGCATTCCAGCGCCTGGCGTTCGGTGTACTCGCGGGGCGCGTCGCTGCCGGCCGCGAAGTGCCCGACCAGTTCCGCGTACAGCGTGGGACCGAGCAGTGCCGTGAGGTCGTCCTCGGTCACGAACGTCTTCGTGGTCATGGTCCCTCTCACTTTCCGTCCCGGTCGAGCCACGCGTACTTCCCCGACTTTCCGATGGGGATGTGGTCCCGGTGGTCGAGTACGCAGCGGCGGCCGGTCAGTTCGCGTACGCCGTGCCCCAAGGCGGCTACTCGGTCGGATTCGAGGGGCTTGCCGTCGAAGGTGGTGTAGGCGAGCACGGCCTCGGCGGGGCTGATGACCCGCAGTTGGTGGACGAAGACGCGGGGCGAGACGGAGCCGACGAGCGTGTCCAGATCGCCCTGCGACACCGGGCCCGCGGGGGAATCCAGCAATTCCTTTTCCCGGCCGCAGAATTGCGTGATTTTCGCCGGGTCGGGGGTGCCGTCCAGCGTGCGGGCGCAGTCGCCGGAGCGGTAGCGGACCAGCGGCATGTGCGGGTTGCGCAGGCTGGTGACGATGAGGTGGAACAGCCCGCTGCCCTCGGCCACCGGCGCGAGTTCGACGCTCATCTCGTCGAGGAAGGGATGGTAGCGGCCGCGGCGGTCGCTGTAGAAGAGATAGCCCAGTTCCGTGCTGCCGAACAGGTCGATGATCGGGCACGCGAAGTGCTGCTGGAGATACCGCCGCACATTGACCGGCGTGTATTCGTAGGCGTGGATGATGCTCGCCGGCGGCGTGAACTCGTCCCACAGTCCCCAGGTATGGATTTTGTGCAGCAGATGCGCCAAGTGGTAGCCGGAGCAGTCCAGGTGGTACCACCCGCGCGGGTGCGTCTGCCGGGCCGCCTCGATTTCGGCGAGCATCCGCTCGACGTCGGCGCGCTCCCAGAGCGCGGGGTCGAGGCGGAGATTGAGGTAGGACGTGCGGGCGTCGAGCCGGCGGTCCTCCACGCGCGGTACGGGCGGCGGCTCCTCGCCGCGCTTCCTGGCATTCACCCGGGCGACGTGTTCCGTCGCGAGCACCGTCGTCAGGGAAACCCGCCGGCAGTCCGCTTCCCAGGTCTCCCGGATGTCCGGGTGCTCGCTCCACAGCCGGTAATAGGAGCGGAGAAGGAAGTACGGGGGCCGGATGAGCTGCATCCGGGCGTGGTTGGTGCCCGTGGAGAGGACGAATTCCGCCTCGCCGGTTTCGAGCGCCGTCGCGAGCGCGGGCGTCATCCAGTTGTCCGGGAAGCCGCGCGCGATCTCCGCCTTTTCCAGTACCGGGAAATGGCCGCGCGCCACCGCGTCACGGTAGATCGGAATGTCCTTGACGCGCGCGATGACCTCGGCCGTCGGCTGACCGTCCGGGGAAACCTTCAGCTGACGGTCCGGGGAAACCTTCAAGGGAAACCTCAACAGGGCTCGTGGGCCGGGGCCGGCCGGCGGCGGAGACGGCCGCCGCCGGCCGGCCCGGAAACACCGGGCAGCAACGGGTCAGGAGATGCAGCCGGTCTTCGTCGCGCTGATGCAGCCGGACTTGGGGGCCGCGCTGATGCAGCCGTCCTTGTCCGACTTCTGCGCCGAGTTGGCGGCGACCCAGCCCTGCCAGACGTCGTCCTGGGCCATCTTCTTGATGAGCTGTTCCATGCGGGCCTCCGAGAGGTGGGGGATGGAGCCGGCCGTGCGACACATGCGCCGCTGACGTGCGCTTTTGCCACACGGAACGAAGGTAAAAGGTTGACCAAGTCGATGTCAACGAATGGCAATGGCCAAAGGTCACAAAGGGCGTAGGGCGCGCCAACTTTTGGCGGGATCGCATCGCGGGGACCGTGGCGAGGGGCCGGTACGCATGCGGAGGCACGGCCGGGTGCCCGTGCGGAGGCGTGGTCCGGCCGTGCGAGGCACGATGGCCGTATGCTGCTGGCCCACCTTGCCCGCGTGTCCCAAGAAGTCGCCGCGACCTCCGCGCGCTCCCGGAAGGTCGCGCTGCTGGCCGGGCTGTTCCGCGAGGCCGCGCCCGAGGACGTGCCGGTGGTCATCCCCTATCTGGCCGGACGGCTGCCCCAGGGGCGGATCGGCATCGGCTGGAACGCCCTGCGCGACCCGGCTCCCCCGGCCGAACAGCCCGTACTGACCGTACGCGGCGTCGACGCGGGGCTCACCGCGCTGTCCCGCATCACCGGGACCGGCGCACAGGCCGAGCGCCGGCGGCTGATACAGCAGCTGCTGGCCACGGCCACCGAGCCGGAACAGCGCTTCCTGACCGGTCTGCTGACCGGCGAGCTGCGCCAGGGCGCGCTGGACGCGCTCGCCGTCGAGGGGCTGGCGGCGGCCACGGACGCGCCCCCGGCGGACGTGCGCCGGGCCGTGATGCTCGGCGGGCTGCAGGAGGTGGCCAGGGCCCTGCTGGCCGACGGCCCGGACGCGCTGGCCGGATTCCGGCTCACCGTGGGCCGCCCCGTCGGCCCGATGCTCGCGCACAGCGCGAAGTCGCCGGCCGAGGCGGTCGGCAAGCTGGGCGCCTGTGCCGTGGAGGAGAAGCTCGACGGCATCCGGGTACAGGTGCACCGCGACGGCGACGAGGTGCGCATCCACACCCGCACCCTGGACGAGGTCACCGACCGGCTCCCCGAGGTCGTCGAGGCCGCGCTCGCCCTGCCGGCCACCCGCTTCGTGCTCGACGGCGAGGTCATCGCGCTGGACGCCGACGGGCGCCCGCTGCCCTTCCAGCGCACGGCCGGGCGCTTCGGCTCCCGGGTCGACGTGGCCGCCGCGCACGCCGCGCTGCCGCTCTCCCCGGTCTTCTTCGACATCCTGGCGGCGGGCGACCGGGACCTGATGGACCTGCCCTTCGCCGACCGCCACGCGGAGCTGGCCCGGATCGTGCCCGAGCCGATGCGGGTCCGCCGGGTCGTCGTCCAGGACCCGGCCGATCCCGCGGCCCATGAAGCGGTGGCGGAGTTCTGGGCCGCGACGCTGCGCCGCGGACACGAAGGCGTCGTGGTCAAGGCGCTGGACGCGCCCTACAGTGCGGGGCGGCGCGGCGCCTCCTGGCTCAAGGTCAAGCCGGTGCACACCCTCGACCTCGTGGTGCTGGCGGCGGAGTGGGGGCACGGCCGCCGCGCCGGCAAGCTCTCCAACCTCCACCTCGGTGCCCGCGGGCCGGGCGGCTCGTTCGTCATGCTCGGCAAGACCTTCAAGGGCCTGACCGACGCCACCCTCGCCTGGCAGACGGAACGCCTGCGGGAACTCGCCGTCGACGAGCGCGGTCATGTCGTGACCGTACGCCCGGAGCTCGTCGTGGAGATCGCCTACGACGGCCTCCAGACGTCCACCCGCTACCCTGCGGGCGTCACCCTGCGGTTCGCCCGTTTGGTGCGGTACCGGGAGGACAAGTCGCCGGAGGAGGCCGATACGGTGCAGGACATCCTGGCGGCCCACGACGCGCCGGAGTCATGACGCATGACGGGGAAACCGGGGAAACGCAGCGCCGGGCTCCTGCTGTACCGCCGTACGGGCGGCAGCGTCGAGCTGCTGCTGGCGCACATGGGCGGGCCGCTGTGGGCCCGCCGCGAGGCCGGGGCCTGGACGGTGCCCAAGGGCGAGTACGTACCGCCCGAGGAACCACTGGCGGCCGCCCGGCGGGAGTTCGAGGAGGAATTGGGCCTGCCACCTCCGGAGGGGCCGTACATCCCGCTGGGCGAGGTCCGTCAGTCGGGCGGCAAGACGGTCACCGTCTGGGCCGTCGAGAGCGACCTCGCCCCGGAGGAGATCGTTCCCGGGACCTTCGAGATGGAGTGGCCCAGGGGCTCCGGCGTGCTGCGTGCCTTCCCCGAGATCGACCGCGTGGCGTGGTGCGCCCCGGACCTGGCCGGGGAACGCCTGATCACCGCCCAACGCGCCTTCGTGGACCGGCTCCTCAGCCACACCCGGCCTGGCTGAACTCACGTACTCAGGGCCCGGCTGAGCCGCTCCTCGAACAGCGCCTCCGCCTCGGCGACGGCCCGCGCCAGGTGCTCCGCCTCCGGCCGCAGCCCGGCGACGACGGCATCGATGCCGCGCAGCCCCGCCTGCTGCAGAAGCCGCTTCTCATTCGTCGTCCACTCGCCGCGCGCCGCGAGGACCGCATGGGCGGTCTGCAGGGCAGCGGTGGCGAGCGCGCCCGCGACCTCGGTGGCCTGACCGCGCGGCACGTACGCGCTCTTGGCGTACCGGAGCGTGAGCTCGGCGCGCCCGCGCCATACCGGCGGGGCCGCAGCGCGCAGCGCCTCCGGGTAGGCGGGGCGCGGCAGCTCGCCGCGCAGGACCTGGTTGACGGCCAGCTCCGCGACGACCAGGTAGCTGGGGATGCCCGCGAGGTGGAACATCAGCGGCTCCCAGTGGAAGCGGCCCTGCTCCGCCTCGGCGAGCTCGTGCTCGACGACGTCGAGGTCGCGGTAGTGGATGTCGACGTGCCGGCCGTCGACGACCAGCCAGGCGCCGCCGTTGAAGACGCCGCCGCCCCATTCGCCGAGCCCGGAGACCTCGCCGTCCCAGCCGACGGCGCGCAGCTCCGCCGGGTCGAAGGCGCCGCGGTAGTACAGGGCGAAGTCCCAGTCGCTGCCGGTGGTGTGGGTGCCCTGGGCACGCGAGCCGCCGAGGGTGACGGCCCGTACGGCGGTCAGCCCCGCGAGCCGGTCGGCGACGTGGTCCGGAAACTCCTGATCGGTCAGCGCGGGCTCTCCCATGCCACCGACCCTATCCCCGTGAAATCAACGACATCGGCCCTCACCGAAGCGTCAGTGACGCCCGGGAGTTGAGCGTGTCCACGTCGCTGCCCGTGGCCTGCCGGTAGGCGTCGGTGATGCGGGCCAGTTCGTCCGGGGTCCGGCCGCCGGCCCGGTGCATCTCCCGGTTGGCCCGGACGACGGCCGTGGTCGCGTCGCGGCGCGCGTCCTCGTAGCGGGCCAGCCCGTCCGGTACACCGGCGGCCCGTGCGAGCTCGTGGGCGAGCACACGGGCGTCGACGACCGCCTGTGACGCGCCGTTGGCCCCGACGGGGTACATCGGGTGGGCGGCGTCGCCGAGCAGGGTGACCCGGCCACGGCCCCAGGCGGGCAGCGGGTCGCGGTCGACCATGGGGTACTGCAGGAGCGGATCGCCGCCCGCCAGCAGCGCGGGGACGTCGAGCACGCCCAGCGTCCAGTCCGCGTAGTGCGGCAGCACGTCGGCGAGCCGGCCCGCGCTGTTCCAGGCCGCCTCCTCGGCGAGCGGCTGCGGCTCGGCCACCCTGACCTGGCAGACCCAGTTGATGCGGCCGCGGCCGATCGGGTACGCGATCAGCTCCGCGTCCCCGCCCGTCACGAGCACCGCCGAGACCCCGGTGAGGAAGGGCCCGGCCGCGGTGACGCCCCGCCACATGCGGATGCCCGACCACTGCAGCGGGCCGCCCGCCGGATGCAGCCGGGCCCGGACGGCCGAGTGCAGGCCGTCGGCGCCCACGAGCGCCGCGGCGTCGTACGTCGCCGCCTCCCCCGTCGTCCGGTCGAGGAGCCGGGCCCGGACCGCGCCCGGCCGCTCCTCGAAGTCCACCAGCCGCGTTCCGGTACGTACCGCGCCGGCGCCCAGCCGGGCGCGGACGGCCGCGAGGAGCATGAGCTGCAGTTCGCCGCGGTGGAGGGAATACTGCGGCCAGTGGTAGCCCTGCGCCCGGCCGCGCGGCTCGGTGAAGAGCCGCCGGCCGGACCGGTCGTAGTAGACGTTCTCGGTGGTGGCGACGCCGATGGCGGCGAGCTCGTCGCCGAGGCCGAGTTCGGTCAGTTCGCGCACGGCGTGCGGCAGCAGGTTGATCCCGACGCCGAGCGGGCCGATCCGGCGGGCGCTCTCCACCACGACCGCGTCGATGCCCGCGGCGTGCAGGCTCAGCGCGGCGGTCAGCCCGCCGATGCCCGCGCCGGCGATCAGTACGGTCATCGTCCGGTCGCCGTCTCGGGGCGGTCCATGATGCGCAGCCAGCTCCCGTCCGGCTGCCGGCGCGCGACCTGCACCCGGCCGCCCGTGCCGTCGGCGGGCCGGGTGGAGGTCAGGGCGAGGTCGCCGTACTGAATCGTCGGCAGCGGCTCCTCCTCCACGAACTGCAGGGGCGCATGCGCCACCATACGCTCGCACACGGCGCGGATCGCGTCGCGGCCGACCGTGACGGACCCCGGCGGGTAGGCGAGCACGGCGTCGGGCGCGTACAGCTCGGCCAGCCCCTCGGCGTCCCGGGCGTTGGCCCGCGCCACGAAGAGCCGCGCCAGGTCCTCGGGGGTGGCGGCGCGTTCGCGGGTGGTCTCGGTCGTGGCGGGTCCCTTCTCTGCTTCTCGCTGCCTTCTGCCTCCACTCTGAAGCGGCGCGGATCAGAAGTCCAAGAGATGGTTCTTCTGAGAACGAGAAGTATTGCTTCTGGCCCGGCTAGGATCGCTGCTCATGGAGCTTCACCAGTTGCAGTACTTCGTCGCCGTGGCCGAGGAGCGGAACTTCACCCGCGCCGCGGAGCGGCTGCACGTGGCCCAGCCCGGGGTCAGCGCGCAGGTCCGCCGGCTGGAGCGGGAGCTCGGCCAGGAGCTGCTGGACCGCTCGGGCCGCTCGGTGCGGCTGACCGAGGTGGGCGAGGCCGTGCTCCCGTACGCGCGGGCGGCGCTCGCCGCGGTCGACGGCGTCCGGTATGCCGTCGACGAGCTGACCGGGCTGCTGCGCGGACAGGTCGCCGTGGGGACGGTGACCTCGCACCACGTCGCCCTGCCCGACCTGCTGGCGGAGTTCCACGAGGCCCACCCGGCGGTCGAGATCACCCTCTCCGAGGCCAACTCCGACCAGCTCATCGACGGCCTGCGGACGGGCCGGCTGGACGCGGCGATCGTCAGCGTGGGCAGTGAGACGCCGGCCGGCATCGAGATCCAGGTGGTGGACGACCAGCCGATCGTGGCGGCGGTCGCTCCGGACCACGAACTGGCCGTGCACCCGGTCATCTCGCTCGACACCCTGCGCGGCCGGCCACTGATCAGCCTGCCGCGCGGGACGGGGCTGCGCACCCGGCTCGACGAGGCGTGTGCGGCCGCGGGATTCACCCCGGAGATCGCCTTCGAGGCGAGCAGTCCGGAGGTCCTCGCCCAGCTCGCCGCGCGGGGCCTGGGGGCCGCGATCCTGCCGGGCTCCTTCGCCGAGGCGCGCGCCGGGCAGCTGCGCACGCTCCGCATCGATCCCCCGGCGCTGCGCGGCCGTCTGGTCCTCGCCTGGCGGGCGGCCGGGCCGAGCGGCCCCGCCGCCCGTGCCCTGGTCGACCGCGCCCGCGCCATGCTGCGCTGACGCGCCCGGCTGCGGGTCTAGGGCCCGACGGGGAGTGTCAGATGCAGTCGGAAGCCGCCGTCCGCCGTGGGGCCCGCAGTGACCGTGCCGCCGAGGAGTTCGGCGCGCTGGCGGAGGCCGACCAGGCCGTGGGAGGCGCTGGGCAGCGGCAGGGCCGGACGGGTGGGCGCGGTGTTGGTAACGGTGGCGTGCAGAGTGCCGCCCTCGTGGTGGATGCGGACCGTCGCGGTGGCGCCCGGAGCGTGCTTGCGTACGTTGGTCAGGGCTTCCTGGACGGTGCGGTAGACGGCGCGCTGGACGGTCGGCGGGAGGCCGTCGGGGAGGTCGGTCTTCAGCTCGGCCTCGATGCCGCTGCACTCGACCAGCCGCTGGAGGTCGGCGAGGGAGGGCTGGGGCGTCAGCTCGGTCGGCCGGCTGCCGGAGGCACGTAACACGCTGACCATGTGGCGCAGTTCGTCCAGGGTCTGCACGCTCAGCCGCCGGATCGTGGCGGCCGCTTCCTTCACGGCGGGGTCGCGGGTGCCGACCTGGAGCGCCCCGGCCCGTACGGCGATCAGGCTGACCTGGTGGGAGACCACGTCGTGCATCTCCCGGGCGAGCTGGGCGCGCTCCTTCGCCAGTACGGTCTGGGAGAGCAGCAGCCGCTCGTGGTCGCGGGCCTCGGAGATCTCGGCGAGCCGCAGCGACAGGTCGCGGCGGGCCTGGACGAGCTGGCCGAGGAAGACGGGCGCGGCCGCCATCGCCAGCTTGTACCCGAGGTGTATGAGGGTCGAGGTGTCCTGGTAGTCGTCGTACTCCGGGTACGGCCAGGGCACGACGTGGCCCGCCACGACCGTCAGGGCGCAGACGGCCAGGAGCAGACGGCGGTGGGTGAGCGAGGCGAAGGTGTACAGCGCGGCCAGCGAGGCGTACTTGGCGTCGGCGATGACGAGCGCCGGCAGGGTGAGGACGAAGGTGGTGAGCGGCAGTTGGCGGCGGAGCGCCAGCGAGAAGGCGCCGAGCACCGAGCAGGCCGTGCCCCACGGGTCGTCCGGTTCGTAGTGGGCCCAGGCGTCGAGCAGGACGGCCACGATGAGGGCGATGTCCAGGAGCCAGATCGGCGGCCGTCTGTTCTTCATCCGCCCTCCCCGCCGCGTAACGGCCGTAAGAGTCCCGCGCGTTCGGCGAGCAGCGCCGCCTGGACGCGGCTGCTCACCCCCAGCTTGGTGAGGATGGCGCTCACGTGGTCCTTGACCGTGCCGGTGCTCAGATGCATCTGGGTACCGATGTCGACATTGGACAGCCCTTCGGCGATGAGGAGGAGCACGGCGCGCTCGCGGTCGGTGAGCCGGGCGACGTCGCGCACGGCGGGTTCGTCGGGGCCGCTGTCCAGATAGCCGTTGACGACGGTCCGGGTGACCGTGGCGGACAGGACGACGCCGCCTGCCGCCAACGTGCGGATGAGGTGCGGGAGTTGCTCGGGATCGGTGTCCTTCAGCAGGAAGCCGTCGGCCCCGGAGCGCAGCGCGGTCGCCACGTACTCGTCGGTGTCGAACGTGGTGAGCATGGCCACCACCGGCGGCTGCCGCAGCCGGCGCAGTTCGGCGAGGACGGTGAGGCCGTCCACGTCCGGCATGCGGATGTCGAGCAGCACGACGTCCGGCCGTAACTCCCGTACGGTGCGCACCGCTTGTCCCCCGGGGACCGCCGCCACGACCTCGATGTCGTCCGCCGCACCCAGGATGTGCTGGAAGCCCGTACGGATCAGGGCCTCATCGTCCACCACCAGTACCCGGATCACGCGTGCTCCGCTCACCCTCAGGCCATTCGCCCGATGTGTACCACGCTGACTGCTTGCTTCCGGGTGCCCGGGGCCGGTTCCCGCCATGCGGCGGGGGTGCTCCGGCCGGTCGGCGGGATGCGATCAGCCGGTCGGCGGGGCGGCACCGGCCGCATGGCGGGGCGGCTCCGGAAATCTGGGGGATCGGTTCCGGCCCGTCCGCTGCGAAGACTGTGGAGCCGTGCGAAGGGCGGCCGCGCCACCCCTGCGGCCGCCCCCTTCGGGGCACTTCCCTCAAGTCCACTTCCCCCGGCATCGGACCAGCCCCCCACCCCGCCGGCGGGCGGCAGGCGCCCTTCGGCCTTTCGCCCGCCGGCTCGATCGTCACTCTCAAGGAGTTCACGTGGTGGGAAAAAATGTCCAGGTCTCGACAGCCGACCTGGACGTACCCGCAACCGTCACATGCGCGTACGCCGCACCGGCGGCCGGCACCGAGAGCCATCTTGCCGAGGTGCTGGCCGGCGTCGTACGCGTCGAACATGTAACGCTCGACAGTCACTTCTTCGACGACCTCAGCGCCGACTCGATGCTGATGGCCCAGTTCTGCGCCCGGGTCAGGAAACATCCCGGCCTGCCGTCGGTGTCGATGAAGGACATCTACCGGTACCCGACGATCCGCAGCCTGGCGGCGGCGCTCGACGAGCCCGTGCCCGCGCCCGGAACCGTCGAGTCACCGGCGCCCGCACCGGTGCCACCGCCCGAGGCCGTGGCACCGGCGAGGACCAGCACGGCGCAGTACGTCCTGTGCGGGGCGCTGCAGCTGCTGATCTTCCTCGGCTACACCTGCCTCACCGCGCTCGTCATCGCCCGCGGCTACGACTGGATCGCTGCCGGACCGAGTCTGCTCGACGGGTATCTGCGCGCCGTCGCGTTCGGCAGCGCGGTCTTCGCCGCCATCTGCGTCCTGCCGATCCTGGCCAAGTGGCTGCTCGTCGGCCGGTGGAAGGCACAGCGGATCCGTATCTGGAGCCCGGCGTATCTGCGGTTCTGGCTCGTCAGGACGCTGATCCAGATGAACCCGCTGGTCCTGTTCGCCGGTTCACCGCTCTACGTGCTCTACCTCAAGGCCCTGGGCGCGAGGATCGGGCGCGACGTCACGGTGCTCTCCAAGCACGTGCCGGTCTGCACCGACCTGCTCTCCGTCGGCGACGGCACGGTCATTCGCAAGGACGCGTACGCCACCTGCTACCGGGCCGAGGCCGGCTGGATCCGGACCGGGCCCGTCACCCTCGGCAAGGACGTGTACATCAGCGAGGCCACGGTGCTCGACATCAACACCTCGCTGGGTGACGGGGCCCAGCTCGGCCATGCCTCGTCGCTGCACGCGGGGCAGGCGGTCCCGGCCGGCGAGCGGTGGCACGGGTCGCCCGGGCAGCCCACCGCGACGGACTTCCGCACGGTCGGCTCCACTTACCTCCCCATGCGGCGCAAGGTGACCTACAGCGTCACGCAGCTGCTGACCATGCTGTTGCTGTACATGCCGCTGGTGATCGGCGGCCTGGACCTGCTGCTCGCCGAGGCCCCGCAGCTCACCGCCTTCCTGTCCGAACAGCCGCCGCCCGTCACGAGTTGGGCGTTCTACCGTGACGCGCTGATCGCGTCGTTCGTGCTCTTCTTCGGCTCGCTGATCGTCGGCCTGCTCTTCGTGTGCACGGTCCCCCGCCTGCTGCACCTCCTGGTGAAGCCGGACCGGGTCTACCCGCTGTACGGGTTCCACTACTCCGTCCACCGGGCGATCGCGCGGCTGAGCAACAGCAAGATCTTCCTGCGGCTCTTCGGGGACAGCTCGTACATCGTCCACTACCTGCGCGGCCTCTCCTACGACATGCCCGAGGTCGAGCAGACGGGGTCGAACTTCGGCACGGACGTGAAGCACGAGAGCCCGAAGCTGAGCACCATCGGCACCGGCACCATGGTCGCCGACGGCCTGTCGCTCCTGAACGCGGAGTACTCCAGTACGTCCTTCCGGCTGACCCAGGTGACGATCGGTCCGCACAACTTCCTCGGCAACCAGGTCACCTATCCGGCGCGGGGGCGGACCGGGGACAACTGCCTGCTCGCCACGAAGGTGATGGTCCCCGTCGACGGGCCCGTCCGGGAGGGCGTCGGGCTGCTGGGCTCGCCCAGCTTCGAGATCCCGCGGACCGTCGAGCGCGACACGTCCTTCGACCACCTCAGGGACGGCGACGCGTTCCGCCGCCGGCTGCGGGCCAAGAACCGGCACAACACCGTCACCCTCGGCTCGTTCCTGCTCGCCCGGTGGATCCACACCTTCGGCGTTCTCTCGGTCGGCTGGGCCGCGGTCGAGCTGTACTCCTCGTGGGGTGCGGCGGCGATCGCGCTGGCCACCCTGCTGACCCTGGTGTTCACCGTCCTGTACACCGGGCTCATGGAGCGGGTCAGTACCCGGTTCCGGCGGCTGGTCCCGCGCCTCTGCTCGATCTACCACCCGCACTTCTGGCAGCACGAACGCTTCTGGAAGCACCAGGCGATGGAGCTGCGGCTGCTCAACGGCACGCCGTTCAAGGGCCTGTTCTGGCGGCTGCTGGGCGTCCGCCTCGGCCGGCGGCTCTACGACGACGGCGCCCGGATGCCGGAGCGGACGCTCGTCACGATCGGCGACGACTGCACGCTCAACGTGGGCAGCGTCATCCAGTGCCACTCCCAGGAGGACGGCACGTTCAAGTCCGATCACAGCACGCTCGGGAACGGCTGCACGCTGGGGACCGGCACCCTGGTCCATTACGGCGTGACGCTGGGCGACGGCGTGACGCTCGCGCCCGACTCCTTCCTCATGAAGGGCGAGGAGGTGCCCGCGCACGCCCGCTGGGGCGGGAACCCGGCCCACGAGATGTAAGGCCCCACCGGGGTGTGGTGCCGGGCGGCTGCCGCCCGGCACCACTCCTCCCCCGGCGGCGCCACGGGACGCGAGGATGGCGGAATGACTGCCTTGTCGCGCGCCCACTCGTTCAACACCGCCGCCGCCCAGTACGCCGTGAACCGCCCCTCCTACCCGCCCGCCCTCCTGGACGCCGTCGAGGAGCTGGCGGGGCGGCCCCTCGCGGGGGCCCGGGTCGCCGACGTCGGCGCGGGCACCGGGATCGCCACCGTCCTGCTGCGCGAGCGCGGCGCCGACGTGCTCGCCGTCGAGCCCGGTCCCGCGATGGCGGCCCAATTCCGCGCCGCCCTCCCCGACGTGCCGATCGTCCGGGGCGACGGCAACGCCCTGCCCCTCGCCGACGCCTCCCGCGACCTGATCACGTACGCGCAGTCCTGGCACTGGACCGACACCGGCCGGTCCGTCCCCGAGGCGCTGCGCGTCCTGCGCCCGGGCGGCGCGCTCGCGGTCTGGTGGAACCGGCACGCCGCCGACGTACCGTGGATCGTCGCGCAGGAGGACCGCATCGCACGCCACTGCGGGGTGCAACGTCCTGCCGGGGCGCTCCTCGACGACCGCCGCGCCGCCCGGCTCGCGGGCCTCGCGGAGCTCCGCACCGTGCGCCGCCTGCTGCGCTGGAGCCGCACCGTCCCGCTCGACATGCATCTCGCCAACATCAGCAGCCACTCGGCGTTCCTCGTCCTCGGCGAGGCGGCCACGCGGACCTTCCTCGCCGAGGAGCGCGCCCGCCTGCACGAGCTCTTCCCCGGCGAAACAGTGGAGGAGACCTACGACGTCGACCTCCTGGTGGCCACCCGCCCGGGCTAGGCGCTACTCCGCACGCTCGCCGAGCCCCGGAGCCGTGTACACCGCTCCCACCAGCTTGAGGTTGCGGAGGTCACCGCCGGTCGTGCTGCCGCCGAACTTGTTCATCGTGTACGCGTAGGACAGCCGGTTCTCCGGGTCGGCGAAGGCCAGGGAGCCGCCCGCGCCGCCGTGGCCGAAGGTGCCGGGGTTGGGGCCGAGGTGGCCGAAGCCGTTGAGCATGTACCCGGCCGCCCAGGCGAACGGCAGCCGTTCCGGGACCGCGGGGCTGAGCACCAGGTCGATCTCATCGTCGCGGCTCTGCCGTGCGCGCATCGCCGCCAGGGTGTCCGCACCGACCAACTCACCATTGGCGAGGGCGCGGTAGACCGTGGCCAGGCCGCGGGCCGTGGCATTGCCGTTGGCGGCGGGGATCTCGGCGCTGCGGCACTGGGCGCTGTTCACGTTCCCGAGCGGGAGGTGGCCCATGGCCGCGGCCAGGCCCGCCAGGGGGTGTACGTCCAGTGACCGGATCGGCCCCGCGGGCATCCCGGGGAACAACGCGTGCAGCGTGCCTCCTCCCTCGGGCCCGATCATCTGCGCGCAGCGGGCGTGCTCGGTCTCGGGGGTGCCGATGTAGAGGTCGGCGCCGAGCGGTTCGGTGATCTCGGTGCGCAGGAAGGTGCCGAGCGAGGTACCGGTGATACGGCGGACGAGCTCGCCGACCAGGAACCCGAAGCTGACCGCGTGGTAGCCCTGGGCGGTGCCCGGCCGCCACCACGGTTCCGTTGCGGCCAGGACCGCGCAGGTCTTCTCCCAGTCGTAGACGTCCGCCGGGGTCAGCGGCTCGCGCGGCGCGATGAGGCCCGCGCGGTGGGAGAGCAGCCAGCGCACCGGGATGTCGCCCTTGCCCTCCTGGGCGAACTCCGGCCAGTACCGGGAGACGGGCGCGTCGAGGTCCAGCTCGCCGCGGTCGGCGAGCAGATGGGCGCAGAGCGCGGTCATGCCCTTGCTGGTGGAGTAGACGTTGACCAGGCTGTCCCGCTCCCACGGGCGGCTGCGGTCGGCGTCGGCGTGCCCGCCCCACAGGTCCACGACGAACTCTCCGTCGACGGTCACCGCGAGCGCGGCGCCGACCTCGCCGCGCTCGGCGAAGTTGCGCGCGAACTCCTCGCGGACGTTCTCGTACCCCGGGGCGCAGATGCCCTGCACGACTGCTGTCACGATCCCTCGTCTCTCACAGGCGGCTCTCACAGGCGGCCCCCACAGGACGAATGGTTGCCTTCGGCAACGTAACCCGTCAGGAATCGTTCAACAAGTGCATGAACATGGTGTCGTGCAGGGTGCACACATGGCGCCCGGCGACCTCCGCGGCGGCGGCGCCGTCACCCCGGCGCAGCGCCTCGACGAGGAGGCGGTGCTCGCCGTTGGACTCGCGCAGGTGGTCCAGCGGGTACGGCAGGTAGTAGCGGTAGAGCTCCTTCAGCGCCAGCCCGTAGGGCTCGATGACCGACGGCAGGCCGGTGGCGGCCGCGACGGCGAGATGGAACCGCTCGTCCGAGCGATGGAATTCGGCCCAGCTCTCCGCCCCGTCCATCTCCTCGACCAGCCGCCGCAGCTCGCGGTCGGCCGTCTCGTCCAGGCCCCGTGCGGCGGCGAGGTGGGCGATGCCGCATTCGAGGACGAGGCGGTGGTCGATCAGGGCGTGCACGTCGGGCGCCGCGGCCCGGTAGGACTCCACGGCGCCGACCGCGCCACGGGGCGGATGCTCCGCCACGAGGGTGCCGCCGGTACGCCCCCGCTTGCGCTCCAGTACGCCGTCCCGGCACAGCGCCACGAGGGCGCGGCGGACGGTGATCTCGGAGGTGTCCAGCGCCGCGGCGATCCGGTCGCTGGCCGGCAGCCGCTCGCCGGGCTTCAGGAGCCCCAGGTCGACGGCGAGCGCGATACGGGCCCGCACCGCGTCCAGCGCCGACAGCCGGCGGATGCCCGTCAGCGGCGGCGCGGTCAGGGCGTGCGCGGTACGGGAAGGAGAGTCGGCCACGGAGTCACCGTAACCAAAAAACTGCTCATCTTGAACACTCTTGTTTAACTGATCAATGTGCTCTATTTTTCTCGGGCATCCGATACCCACCCTCCCGTTCCCCTCGAAGCAGGTGACGTCCATGTCCCGCCCGCTGCCCGTAGCACTCGCCCAGGCACCGGCCCGTCCCGCCGAAGCGCCCCTGTCCGGGTTCGCCGACGACGTCCACGCGCTGCTGGACAAGTTCCCGCGGACGCGGCTGGTCGCCTATCCGGAGCTGCACCTCTGCGGCGTGACGGGCAGCCGTGCGGAGAGCGAGGCCCGGCTGCAGGACGCAGCGGAGCCGCTCAATGGCCCGCGCACCAAGGCCCTCGCCGAGCTCGCCGGTGACCTCGGCGTCTGGCTGCTGCCCGGCACCGTGTGCGAACGAGGGCCGGACGGCGAGCTTTTCAACACCGCCCTGGCCTTCTCCCCCGAGGGCCGGCTGGCCGCCTCGTACCGCAAGGTCTTCCCCTGGCGGCCGTACGAGCCGTACGCGGCCGGGGACCGCTTCGTCGTCGCGGACCTCGGTGACGCCGGCCGGGTCGGCTTCGCGATCTGCTACGACGCCTGGTTCCCGGAAGTCGCGCGGCAGCTGGCCTGGATGGGCGCCGAGGTCATCGTGAACCCGGTGATGACGACCACCGCCGACCGGGCGCAGGAGCTGGTGCTCGCGCGCGCCAACGCCATCGTGAACCAGGTGTACGTCCTCAGCGTGAACACGGCGGGCCCGGACGGCACCGGCCGCAGTCTGATCGTCGACCCCGAGGGCCGGGTCCGTACCGAAGCGGCGGACTCCGCTCCCACCGTCCTCACCGACGTGCTCGACCTCGACGACGTCGAGCGGGTCCGCACCCACGGGACGGCGGGCCTCAGCCGGATGTGGGACCACTTCGGGGAGCGGGACGCCGCCATCGAACTGCCGCTGTACGAGGGCCGTATCGACCCCCGCAGCTGGCGCCCCGGCCCGCACCGCGCCCGCCCCTGATCCGATGCCCTTAACAAGTCTTCCGAG
>NZ_NHSG01000115.1:0-20296 GCF_020024005.1 Streptomyces purpurogeneiscleroticus | reverse complement strand
GCCGGTGCCCACCGGGCCGCTGCCACCCCACCCCACCTCCCGTCGGAAGTCGAGTCGCCAACGTGTCGCTCACGATCGGAATCGTCGGTCTGCCGAATGTCGGCAAGTCGACCATGTTCAACGCCCTGACCAAGAACGACGTACTGGCGGCCAACTACCCGTTCGCCACCATCGAGCCCAACGTCGGCGTCGTGGGCGTCCCCGACCCCCGCCTGCAGAAGCTCGCCGAAATTTTCTCTTCGGAGAAGATCCTCCCGGCCACCGTCGACTTCGTCGACATCGCCGGCATCGTGCGCGGCGCCTCCGAGGGTGAGGGCCTGGGCAACAAGTTCCTCGCGAACATCCGTGAGTCCGACGCGATCTGCCAGGTCATCCGCGCCTTTAAGGACGAGAACGTCGTCCACGTCGACGGCAAGGTCTCGCCCAAGGACGACATCGAGACGATCAACACCGAGCTGATCCTCGCCGACCTCCAGACCATCGAGAAGGTCCTTCCGCGCCTCCAGAAGGAGTCGCGCATCAAGAAGGACATCCAGCCCAAGGTCAAGGCCGTCGAGGAGGCCAAGGCCATCCTGGAGGAGGGCCGCACCCTCTTCTCCGCCGGCATCGTCCAGGGCTCGGGCAACGAGGAGCTCCTCCACGACCTCCACCTCCTCACCACCAAGCCCTTCCTCTACGTCTTCAACGTCGACGAGGACGAGCTGACCGACGAGGACTTCAAGAACGAGCAGCGCGCGCTCGTCGCCCCCGCCGAGGCGATCTTCCTCAACGCCAAGCTGGAGGCGGACCTCGCCGAGCTGGACGAGGACGAGGCCCTGGAGCTCCTCCAGTCCGTGGGCCAGGAGGAGCCGGGCCTGGCCACCCTCGCCCACGTCGGCTTCCGCACCCTCGGCCTGCAGACCTACCTCACGGCCGGCCCCAAGGAATCCCGCGCCTGGACGATCAAGAAGAACGCCACGGCCCCCGAGGCCGCCGGCGTCATCCACACCGACTTCCAGAAGGGCTTCATCAAGGCCGAGGTCATCTCCTTCGACGACCTCATCGAGTGCGGCTCGGTCGCCGAAGCCCGCTCCGCCGGCAAGGCCCGCATGGAAGGCAAGGACTACGTCATGCAGGACGGGGACGTGGTGGAGTTCCGCTTCAACGTCTAGCGGACGGCATGTGACACCACTTCACTGATCTGGCACATCTGACATACCTGACACATGTGCAGGTCAAAGGGGCTCGGCTCTTCGGGGTCGGGCCCCTGGTTTTTTGGTCGCCCGGCATGTGGGTCCGAAAGGCTGCGGACACGGACAAAAACGTGTGGCCCGGTTGCTGGCTGCTCGGTACGGTCGCGGCCATGGTGATCGTGACCGGGCGATTTGACGGGTGAGGGGAGACTTCGTGTCCACCGTCTCCGTGGGCCGCGAGAGCGGGCGGGGCTGGGCTCTGCTGCTTGTGCTGTGCGGCACGATCTTTCTTGAGGGCAGTGACGTTGCCATGCTGGCCGTTGCCGTTCCCACCATCCGCGCCGACCTCGGGCTGAGCACCGGCACCGCGGCCTGGGTGATGAGTGGGTACGTGCTCGGCTACGCCGGTTTCACCCTGCTCGGCGGTCGCGCCGCCGATCTGCTGGGCAGGCGGCGGATGTTCCTCACCTGGCTGGGCGTCTTCCTGGTCTTCTCCATGCTGGGCGGCTTTGCGACCGACGGCTGGATGCTGGTCGTGGCCCGGTTCGTGACCGGCGTGGCGGCGGCCTTCATGACCCCCGCCGCCATGTCGATCATCACGACCTCGTATCCGGAGGGGCCACAGCGCGACAAAGCCCTGCTGGTTTTCGCCGGCGTCGGCGCCGGCGGCTTCTCGCTGGGCCTCGTCCTCGGCGGGCTGCTGACCGAACTCGGCTGGCGCTGGGTGTTCTTCGCCCCGGTGTTCCTGGCCGGCGCCCTCCTGCTCGCGGCGCTCAGGCTGGTGCCGGCCGAGGCCCGCGCCGAGCCCGCACGGCGCGGCTACGACCTGGCCGGCGCGGTCAGTGCCGCCGCCGCGATGCTGGTGTTCGCCTACGGCATCATCCGGCTCGAACACGGCGGCGAAGGGCTCGGCCTTACCCTCGGCGCGCTCGCCGCCGGGCCGGCGCTGGTGGCGGTGTTCCTCCTGATCGAACGGCGCGCCAAAGCGCCGCTCGTCCGGCTGGGGATCTTCCGCCGGGCCACGATGGTGCGGGCCGACCTCGCCGCGCTGCTCTTTCTGGGCGCGTTCTTCGGCTTCCAGTTCATCATCACGCTCTACCTCCAGGAGCTCCGCGGCTGGTCGCCCCTGCTGACCGCGATCGCCCTGATCGCCATGGGCTGCGACGCCGTGCTGGCGCCCACCGTCACCCCGCGACTGGTGAGCCGCTACGGCAACAGCCGGGTGATCTTCGGTGGTTTCCTGCTGGCGATCGTGGCCTACGGGCTCTTCCTGCCGGTCGGGACGGACTGGTCGTACGCGGCGATGTTCCCGAGCCTGATCATCTCGGGCATCGCCTTCGCCCTCGCCTACGGTCCGCTCACCATCGCGGCGACCGACAGCGTGGCCGAGGAGGAGCAGGGCCTGGCCGGCGGGCTGCTGTACACGTGCACCCAGTTCGGCTCGGCGATCGGGATCTCCGCGGTGACCGCGGTGTACGGGATCGCCGCGGCCGGCGCCGAGGGCTCCCCGGACGCGGTACTGGGCGCCTACCGCACCGCGCTCGTCGTCCCGGTGGCCATGGTGCTGCTGGGCGCGGCGGTCTCCGCCTTCGGCCTGCGCGGCGCGCGGCCCGCCGGTCCACAAGCCACCACCGTCAGGGCCGATTTGTCGGCCCGCTGACCGAGCTGTATTTCACCCGCTTATCCCGTTCCTCACAAGGGGTTTCGGGAATTTCGAGGCAACTCTACTATCGATGCCGGTAGGTTTTATTGATGGCTGAGGGGTCCTTTCGTAATGCTGGTTTCTTGCGTGCGAGATTCGTGCAGTGGGAGTGGTCGCCACAGTGATCAGAATTTGGCGGCGATGCTGGATTTCCAGGTCTGGTTCAATTCCCTCAGGTCCCGGTCCGAACCGCCACGCTGCTCGCAATTCATCGGGGACGACGTCGAGCTGTGCTGGCTCAACTCGGATCTCGGAGTGGAGCGTGGCGCCGAGCGCGTCCGGGAGCTGCTGGTGAATGCGACGCCGGAACATCATCTCTCCCTGCACGCGGTGGAAAGGCATGAGGGGCGCTTATTGGGTATGTTCCAGCCGGCTACCTTCGGAGGGGAAACGGAACTCCACGTCGTGGCGGACGGCGGTCGTGTGATCCGGATTGTCGTCGCCATTTCTCCCGAGCGGGGCTGGGTCACCCGATTGGGCCGCTGACAATCATCCGCTCGATGTTTTTCCGCTGTGCGCCGCACGCCTACCGGCCGGGACGGACGTCCCGGCCGGTGCGCAATGCCTCGTACTACGGGCGTCAGCCGCCCGCGGCCAGCTCGCGCATGTGGTCGGTGACCGCCTTGCCCAGCTCGGCTGTCGTGACGGGCGCCGCCGACAAGCTGATGTCCGCGGTCGCGCGGGTGCGGATCGTGGCGAGGACGGCGGATTCGATGAGATCCCTGGCCTCGACCCTGTCGAACGCGTGCTCGCACATCATCGCCACCGACAGGATCGAGCCGATGGGGTTGGCGATGTTCTTCCCCGCGATCGTCGGCGCCGTGCCGCTGACCGGCTCGTAGAGACCGAACCCCCGCTCGTTCAGGCTCGCCGACGGCAGCAGGCCCAGTGAGCCGACGAGCCCGCCGGCGAGATCGCTCAGGATGTCCCCGAACAGATTCGGCGCCAGGATCACGTCGAAGTCCGCCGGACGCAGGCAGAGCTGGGCCGCCATGTTGTCCACGTAGAAGTCCTCGAAGGTGACGTCACGGTACTGCTCGCGAAGCGGCGTCAGAGCCTTCCACCAAACGGAGAACACGGGACCGATCGCGTTGGACTTGTGCGCGAAGGTCAGCTTCTTGTGTCTGCGGCGGGCCGCTTCGAAGGCCACCACCGCGATGCGCCGGGCCTGGACCTCGTCGTAGTACATCTCCTGCGACGCCCACTCGCCGCTGCTTCCGTGGCCCTGCCGCTGTTTGCCGTAGTAGACGTCGGAGGTCAGCTCCCGCACGACCAGCATGTCGGTACCGTCGATGATCTCCGGTTTCAGCGGGGAGACGCCGCCGAGGTTCGGGTACGACCGCACCGGGCGAAGGTTGGCGTACAGGTCGTAGCGCTCCCTGAGCAGGCCGATCGGCTCGGACGGGACCGCCCCGAACAGAATCGCCGTGTTTCCCTCGGCCTGCCCTTCGTCGCAGGCCCGCAACGCCTCCTCGGAGATGTAGGACCCGCTGCTCTGGAAGGCGCCCTCGCCCACGTCGAATTGCTGCAGTTCCACGTCGAATCCGCAGATGTCGGCCGCGGCGGTCAGGACGCGCACGCCCTCGCGCGTCACCTCCGGTCCGATGCCGTCGCCCGGCATCACGATCACCTTCATGGGCATGCCGTCATTTCCCGTCGGTGATGTAACCGTGCAGCGCGGTGTGCCCGGCCGTCACGGAAGACGCCAGGTAGACGGAGGCGTTGGGCGAGCCCATCCGGCCCCGGAAGTTCCGGTTGATCGTCGCCAGGCAGACGTCGCCGTCCCCCAGCACGGCGCCGTGCGCGCCGAAGCACGCCTTGCAGCCCGGCGATTCCACATTGACGCCCGCCAGCACCAGGTCCTGTGTGATGCCCTGCACCGCCATCGCCCGGTAGATCGCCATCGTCGCGGGCACCACGACGACCTGGATCCCCTTGGCGACCTGCTTTCCCCGTACCACGTCGGCGAATATCTGGATGTCCTCGAGTTTGCCGCCCGCGCAGCCGCCGACATATACCTGATTCACCTTGATGCCCTTGCCGACAACCTCTCGCAAGGGCACCCCGTTGTCCGGCTTGTGCGGCAGAGCGATCATCGGCTCGATGTCCTCCGCCCGGTATGCCACGACCCTTTCGTAGACGAAGTCCGGGTCCGGCTCCACCGGCTCGTACGGTCGTTTCGCGACCTCGGATATGTACTTCTCCACTTCCGGGGTCATGCTCATGATGCCGTTCATGGCGCCGCCCTCGACCACCATGTTGCACAGGGAGGTCCGCTGGTCCAGCGTGAGGCCGGCGATGGTCGTCCCCGCCCACTCGATCGCTTTCCCGGACGCGCCGCCCATTTTGATGTCGCTCAGCAGCCGCAGCATGATGTCCATCGCCTGTACGCCCGGCCGCAGCTGGCCGTCGATGCTCACCTGCATCACGTCGGGCACGGAGAACCAGAGCCGGCCGGTTCTGAGCACGGCGGCCATGTCCACGATGCCGACGCCGGTGGCGAGCGCGTTGAAGGCGCCGCCGGTGACGGTGTGCGAATCGTTGCCGACCAGGAGCTCACCGGGCAGGGTGAGTCCCTGCTCTATCAGGACGGTGTGCGAGACGCCGTAGTTCGGGCCGTACGGGAAGTAATGCTCGATTTTCTGGTCCGCGGCGAAGCCGTCCATGATCTTTACCAGATTGCGCGACGCCGGATCCTTCGCAGGCACCAGGTGGTCCTGGAACAAGGCGATACGAGACGGGTCCCAGACCTTCGCGTCCTCGCCGAACCCGTCGTAGAAGGTCTCCGTCAGCACGGCTATCCCCGGGTCATGGGAGAAGCACATGTTGATGCGGGCCTCGATGAACTCACCGGACTCGACGTATTTCTTTCCTGCCTGCCGCGCGAAGATCTTGTGCGTCATGCTCTGCGGGGTCATCGCTGATCTCCTTGCTGAAGCGCGTACGGAATCAGTCCTCCGGCGTTCATGATGGAAAGAAGCGGGCCGAAGTCCTTGAACGTGTAGGTCTTGCCGGCCACCGTGCAGCGACGTGCATCGAGATCGACCTCGACGGCCTCGTCGTGGACCGACTCGTCGAAGTCATGGTCGATGCGTATCGGCAGCAGAATGCCCATGTTGATGCAGTTGCGGAAGAAGATGTTCCCGAAGGACTTCGCGATGACGACCTGCACGCCCGCGAGGTTCAGGGCCTGCGGCGCCGTCTCACGGCTGGAACCGCAGCCGAATTCCCGGCCCGCGACGATCACTTGGTAGTCCGAGCGGCCCGTCTTCTCGTTGACGAACGGGACGACGCCCTGGTAATCGATCAGCGCGATGCGGGCGAGCTGCTCGTCACTTTCGATCGGCTCGAACCTGCCGGGTGCCATGAGGTCCGTATTGACGTAGTCCCCGCAGTGAAATGCCTTGCCTGTCAGTAGGTTGCGCACTGGCGCTCCTTGCCCTTCATTGGTGGGATGGCTTTGGCTTCTCCTGCACGTGCTCCGTGGTGGGGGACGGGCGCGGCCCCTCCCGCACCAGCGGGGCGGCCAGTACGACGGCCGGGAGAGCGAAGACGGCGAAGATTGCCGCGGCCGCCCAGGGCACGCCGATCGCAGGGGTCAGGAGCCCGCCCAGCGACCGGCCGCCCAGTTGGAACGCGTCGCCGACGGAGAGAACCGTCGCGTAGTACCGGCCCGTGTATTCCGCGGGCAGGAGGTGTTGCACCTGGGTGAAGAAGATGACGGTGGCGGACGATTCGAGGGCGCCGGCGATGAGCATCAGCAGCACCGCGACGATGGCGCTGTCGGTCCAGGGGAGCACCAGCCAGGCCACCCCTTCGAGGACGCTGGCCAGCACGTACACGACTCCGCTGGGGTACCTGCTCAGCATCGGGGCCAGCGTGGCGCCGACGATGCCGCCCACCCCGAGCGCCCCGAACATGTAGCCGAGCATGCCGGGCATATCGCTGAAGTCCTTCAGCGAATGGGCGGCCAGCAGGATGGTGCCGGCCCCGAACGCCAGGTAGTACGTCAGTACCGTGATGGTCAGCGCACCGAGCCGTGGGCTGCTCCGCAGGAACCCGGCCACGCTGCGGACGTCGCCGACCAGTTCCCCGGCCCAGTTCGCGGGCCGCAGAGCCGCCGCGATGCCCGCCGCGCGGTTCTTCGGGGCGCGCTCGACCGGCACGTGGCTGGAGATCCGGGCGAAGAACAGCGTGGCGATCAGCGCCATGGCGCCCTCGAGCACGAAGACCCAGGAGAGCCCGACGAGGGCGATGGCGGGACCGGCGACGGCGGGGCCGATGAAGCGGGCCATCCGCTGCGCGGTCACGACCAGGCCGTTTCCGCTCATCTCGGAGCCGGCGTCCATCACCTGCGGGCGCAGCGCCAGCGCCGCGGGCACGACGAACATGTAGCCGATGCCCACGAGCACGGCCAGTATCTGGACCTGCCACAGTGCCGTGGTGAGCGGGAAGAGAGCGACCATCGCTCCGCTGAACACCGCGCTGACGACGAGGACGTTGCGGGGGTTGCTGCGGTCGACGATGTTCCCCGCGGCGATGCCGAGAAGAATGTTCGGTACGGCCATCAACCCGGTCGTCAGCCCGACATCGAGGCCGAGCCCGTGGCGCTCGATGACGAAGAGGGGGACGGCGACCCAAGTGGCCCACTGTCCGACCTCCATCAGGAGCACCGATACGACGAGCCGGCGCAGGCCCGCGTTCCGGCGCAGCAGACCGAACAGGGCCAGGGCTCCGGCAGGCTTCCCGGCCGCGCCGGGGCTCTTCTTCACGTTCCGAGTGGCCATCACCGGACCTGCCGTACCTGTGCCCAGCGCCGGAAGGGCCGCGCCGCGGCGCCCCCGTCCCCGCTCGGTGCGAAGCAGACCAGGCGCAGCCGGCGGGCGGCTGCGGCCAGGTCGCCGGCGGCCGGCGGGGCGTCCCCGGCACCGGGCAGCTGCTCGAAGCACAGCACCGGCTGCCGCAGCCCCCGCACGCTGAGCATCTTGTCCGCGACGAGCCCGCAGTCCGGGTCGCCCAGCATGCCGGCCGGCACCGGAACGCCCCCGAGGCGCAGCTTGTAGAGACAGAGCCCGGGGCTGAGAACGCCGCCGTAGAAGTTCATCTCGATGCCCATCGACAGCGTCCGCAGCCCGTAGGCCGGGGCGAGACCGGCGGCCACCGCGTACATCCCGGCCGTCGTCCCCGGCGCGGGGGCGGGCTCGCGCACCGCGAAGAACCGGACGTGCAGGAGGCTGTAGCCGTGGTCGCGCCGGGCGATCATCCCGCACACCAGGGCGCCCCCGTCGTCCCGCCATGTCGCGATGAGGTGGTCGCCTCCGAGCACCGTCTCCCGCAGCTGCCCGGCGAAGTCCAGGCCACGGGGGAGCCTGCCCATGTGCTCGCGGTACAGAGGGAGGAATTCCTCGAACGACTTCTCCGTCACCGGGTCTTCCAAGGACATCTTGTAAGTCGCGAGGGCGTCCATGGCGAGCCTTGTGCGGTTGGGCCGGACCTGCCCTGCCAGGAAGCTGTCGGTTCCCTCCGGCACCTCGCGGGTGAACATGATCCAGTCCGGTCTGATGACGAATCCCGCGTCGCGCAGCTCGTCATGATCGGGGTCCCGCCATCCGGCACGTAATACCTGCGCTCCCGCCGCCCGGGCCTGGCGTTCGGCCTCCGCGAGCAACCTCGGGTCGTCGCAGACGCTGAATTCGGCTCCCTCGAGGTCGGTCAGTTCCATGGTGCGTTCTCCCGCATCAAATCCCCTTGTAGGGGCAGGCATCGACTGGGAACTCCGTCAGGTCGTCCGGCAGGAAGTATTGCCGCCATTTGTGGTCGACCTGCCGTTCTGCAGAGCCCAGATGGGGATGCGGGGGCAGCTCTTCGTACGAGGCCAGCCTGTTACGGACGGTCTTCTTCGCCTGCCGGCCCGGCATGGTGTTGCCAGCCAGCCCCTCGAAGATCCGCCTGGTCTGGAAAATCAAGGTCGGGCAGTGGCCGATGGCCCTGCTGCGCCGCACGGTGTATGCCGGGCTGCACATGAAGGTGAACCACGGCTCTCCGGCGAAGCACCAGTCCCATTTCGGGTCCGCCGGATCGCGCGGCGAGCCTTCCGGCCAGGGGGACCGGTCATGGCTCCGCAGGTCGGCCAGCAGCCGCCAGAACATTTCCCGGTCGTGGTCGAGGTCCGGGACCTCGGCCGGCGGTCCCACGAACACCACGAGTGACTGGCGTCGTGGCCCGGTCCACGCCCGGTCCCGGAAGGCGCGCAGGGTCTCTGCGAGCCTTTCGACCCCATGGGTGTGCGGCAGCCGCGCGTCCAGCGCGGTGAAGCTGTTGTGGCCGTTGGCCTGCGCGCCGACTCCGAAGGTGCACGGAAACTTCGCGGACTCGTCCAGCAACGTCGAGGCGAACGCCTGAAAGGCGGGCTCGACCCAATTCCACGGCGGATCGCTCGATTCCGCCTGCGTTATCCGTTCCGCGGTCCACAGTTCTGCCGAGGGCACCTGATTCAGGATCCCTTCACGACGCGCTGCTTGTACCACGCGGTGATCTCGTCCTCGTACATGAGGCGCTGCTGCTTCTTGGCGAACGCGAGGAGTTCCGCGGCCGTGCCCTCGGAGGCGTCCATGGCCCCCTTCTCGAGCACGTACTTGGCATTGGCCATGCCGCTCGTCGGGCCGACGCCGATGTCCTGCACCGCACCGAGCTCGCTCGCCGGAATGCTGCTGAAGACGTAGTCCTCGAAATCCGTGCCCAGCTCGGCGGCCTTCAGGACCGCGGCCGCATGGGTGCCGGTGCAGGTGGCGAAAGCCTGCTGGCCCACGAGCGGCATGTTCACCGGGATCGGGAAATCCGTCGCCGCGGAAAGCTTCTTGAGGTACGGGATCAGGCCCTTGACCTCGAAGTTCCCGATGCCGTTCTGATGCAGGTACATGATGACCTGCTCCAGGGCGGTGTTCCCGCTCCGCTCACCGATCCCCAGGAACGCCCCGCCGACGATGTCGGCCCCGGCCTCGACGGCGGCGAGCGAGTTCGCCAGCCCCAGTCCCCGGTCGTTGTGTCCGTGCCACAGTATTTTCAGGTCCGAGCCGCGGTCTCTGATGATCTTCTTGACGAAACCCACCAGCCGGTGGACCCCCGCCGGCGTGCTCTCGCCCACCGTGTCGCACACCGCGATGCTGTAGGCGGAATGCTGGACGGCCAGCTCGACCATCGTCCTGAGCTCGTCGGGCGGGGTCCGGCTCGCGTCCTCGACGCTGAAGGAGAAGGGCAGGCCGACCTTTTCGAGGTACTCCATCGTGCCGGTGATGCGATCGAGGATCTGCGCCATGTCCCATTCCTCGACATGGCGCCGTATCGGGCTGGTGCCGATGAAGAAGGCGGCGCCGACGTCCGCGCCGAAGTGGTCGCGCAGCCGGAGCATCGGCTCCAGATCCTCGCGCATCGCCCGGCCGAGGAACCAGGGCATGAGGGGCAGGCCGTCGTCCGAGATGACGGACAGCAGCCGCTGACTGTCGGAGAACTCCGCCGGCGAGCTGGCGGGGAATCCCAGGACCGCGTGGCGCGACCCTATGCCGGCCGACAACCGGACCAGCTCGGCCTTCTCCTCGACCGTGGGCTTGCGGATGAAACTCGCCTGCAGGCCATCCCTCAGGGTGTCGTCCTCGATCTCGACCGACATCCGGTCACCGGGAAGCCGATCGTTCCAGGTGAACAGGATCTCTCCGATGTTCGACATACTCACTCCCGCGTTTGTGGACAACGGCATCGTGTGCGCGACGCCTTTACCTCACCGGACGGTCGGTCAGGGGTGCCGGCTACCGGGCAGCCTGAATTCAGGCATGCGCCTTTCCCCCTCCGGCATGCCGGCGTCGAGCAGCCGGTTCACGGCAGGGGAGTAATGAAGGAACGGCGGCTTGTATCAGGTGGGAAGGGCGCGCGAGGCGGAATTTTCCCGCAGGGAGGAGACGTCCCCGGTGAAGGCCGCGATCGGCTGCTTACCTAATGATCCAATCCCCATGACGGGAAGTCCCTCCGTAGATCATGGTGAAACAGACTTACCTATGGTTCATACCAGTTGACCACCTGTCAACGGCTCGGCACGCAAGGAATGCAGCAGTGCTGGTGGCCACGGTCGGACGCTGAGTCAGGGCGTCGTCCGGGCGCGTGAGAGCCTCGCCGAGCGGTGTGTCGAGGAGCTATGGAAGCGGATGGATACGGCTGTTGTCGAGACCCCTCGGCCACCGCAGCAACACCCGTCTCCTAAGCGGAACTTGGCGCCCCGCGACCCCCTGCGCGACGGTGGCTCCCTTCTGACCAGCAATGGTTCATTACCGATCACGAACTTTAGATAAATCGTTGACAGGCTTTCGGCCGCCATGAAGTATGGGCGCGATCCTTTCACCTTGATCTTCGGAGGGAAGTCCCGTCGTGGGATAAAGATCATCAGGTGTCAAAGCGGGGGATTCACCGTGCACGCGGAACTCGACCTGGGCTGTCCCTGACCGGCTGCAGCACCGCACCGTCACCGGTACGGAGCGCGCCTCGTTCAGCCCTCCGCCCGACCGGTTTTCTGCTGGGCCGATCCGCGGGCATCGCCGCCTTGCGCCGCCTGCCGGGGACCGATCTTCACCGTTCTTTATGGGTGCACTCAGCACGCCGACTCGAAGCGACTGCACAAGTCACTCCGGAAGGAAGACGCGGACATGAGCACTGGGGCTGGAGAGAGAGCTGATCAGGCCGTCCGAATACACAACGAGTGGGACCCCTTGGAGGAGATCGTTGTCGGTCGGCTCGAAGGGCTACTGATTCCGGCCTGGGAGCCGGACATGCTCGGCTGCATGTATGAGGAGTACTTCGACTTCTACAAGTCCCGGGGCGGCGGAGAGTGGCCGGCCGAGGAAATCCGGGGCGCTCAGCGGGAGCTCGACGAGCTGATCTCCATCCTGGAAGGCGAAGGCATCACCGTACGGCGTCCCGACCTCCGGGACTACAGCGGGGAGCTGCGGACACCGCACTGGAGCGTGCCGAACGAACTCGGTGTGGCCAATCCGCGGGATTCCCTGCTGGTGATCGGCCAGGACATCATCGAGACGCCGATGGCGTGGCGGGGCCGGTACTTCGAGACGTTCGCGTTCCGGTCGCTGATCAAAGAGTATTACGAGCGCGGTGCGAACTGGATCTCCGCCCCCAAGCCGGAGCTGCGGGACGGCCTCTACAAGGAGTCGTTCACACCCGCCGGCCCGGGCGAGCCGCCCCGCTTCGTCCTCAACGAGCTGGAGCCGGTCTTCGACGCCGCGGACGCCATCAAGTGCGGGCGCGACATCTTCATGGGACTGAGCAGTACGTGCAACGAGGCGGGCATCGAGTGGCTGCGGCGGTATCTCGACGCCACGCATCCCGGCACCTACCAGGTGCACAAGCTGGTGTTCAACGACCCGCACGCCATGCACATCGACGCGACCTTCTACCCGCTGGCGCCGGGGAAGCTGCTGGTCCACCCGGAGCGGGTGACCGAGATACCGCGCATGTTCAAGGGATGGGACGTCCTGAAGACTCCCGAGCCCTGCGTCCCCGACTCGTACCCGCTGTACTTCTCGAGCAAGTGGATGAACGCCAACGTCCTCATGCTGGACGCGTCACGGGTGATCGTGGCGGCCGGTGAAGTCAACACGATCAAGGCATTCAAGGACTGGGGGCTCGAGGTGATCGAGTGCCCCTTCTGGAATTTCAACAACTTCGGTGGCTCGTTCCACTGCGCCACCCTGGACATTCGGCGCCAGGGCAGCCTGCAGAGCTACTTCTGACCGGCAGTACGGAAGAAGAGAGCAGGAATGGACCAGACATCTGTCTTCGACTTCGTGCTGCGCAAGAACGCGGACCTCGTCTCGTTCGCGTTGGGCCTGCCCAACCCGGACCTGTTTCCGGTGGACGAGCTGACCGCCGCGGTCGATGCCGTGTTCAAGGAACCGGGGGACGTCTACCAGTACGCCAACCCGCTGGAGGAGTTACGCGGGCACATCGTGCGGCTGATGGCCATGCGGGGCGTGACGTGCGCGCCGGAGCAGATCGTGCTCACCCACGGCGCCCAGCACGGGATCGACATGGCCGTGCGGCTGCTGTGCGGCCCCGGCCGGCCGCTCGTGCTGGAGGAGATCTCGTACACCGGCGCGCTGTCGGTCGTGTCGGCGACGGACACCCCCGTGCACACCGTCAGCACGACGGGCAGCCTGTCCGAGGCGGTGGGTGACCTGCTGCGGGCGGGAGTCCGGCCCGGCGGGATGTACGTCATGCCGGAGGGGCACAACCCGCTCGGCGTCAGCCTGCCCGAAGCGGAGCGCCGGGCGCTGGTCGCGCTCGCGCGGGAGCACGCGTTCACGATCGTCGAGGACGACGCCTACGGCTTCCTGCAGTACGACCAGGAACCGAGGCCGGCGTTGCGCTCGCTGGACGACCGGCGGGTGTTCTACATCGGTTCCTTCTCCAAGATCATCAGCCCGGGGCTGCGGGTCGGGTGGATCGTGGTGCCCGAAGAGCACGTCGACCGGGCCCTCGTGGTCAAGGAGGCGTCCACACTCGAGGTCGCCACCCCGGGCCAGTACATCGTGGCCCGGCTGCTGGACCGGTGGGACCTGGCCGGGCACCTCGGCGTCCTGCGCCGCGAGTACGCGCTGCGGCGCGACACCATGCGGCGCAGCCTCGAGGCGGTCCTGCCCGCCGGTACGCCCTTCTCGTGCCCCGATTCCGGCATGTTCTTCTGGGTCGAGCTGCCGGAGGGAGTGGACACCGGGGAACTGCTCGAAGCCGCGGTGGCCGAGTACGGGGTGTCCTTCGTACCCGGCGATCTCTACCTCTCCGGCCCGGTGCAGGCGAAGCGGAACTACCTGCGGCTGTCCTTCTCGTGTGTGTCCCCGGCCGAGATCGAGGCGGGAGCGGAACGCCTGGGGAGGCTGTTCCGGGACCGCGGGATCGCTTAGGGGGAACGGCGATGACCACCGACCTGAACATCTTCTCCGACACGCCACTGCCGGAGCTGTCGGACGCCGAGCTCGACGAGATCGTCGGCCGCTTCCCGCACGCCCGCCGGCTTCTGGAGGTGGCGGGCTCGGTCGACGACTACTACGCGGGACTGACCGTCGACGGGAGCACCTTCCGGGCCGGACGGGCGGAGGTCTTCCTCGCGGCCCTGCGCCGGCACATCGACGACCTGCTCCCGCCCGGCACGTCCGCGGGCGTCATCGACCAGCTCACGCGTTCGCCGCTGATGTCCGCTGCCGAGCACATGGCCAGCATCACCAATCCCGAGAGCCTGAACGTGGTCATCAACCAGGCCCTCTACCGGCGGCAGCGCGAACAGACGTACGTGCTGTCGCTGCCCATCACGGCGATCAGGCTGGACAACATTCTGCTGTCCCGGGACCTCTTCGCCGGCGACCGCAGGGTGCGCCTGCTGCCCTCCAAGTACCGCGACACGCTGGCCACGGACGCCCCGGCGGCCGACCCCGCGTTCGTCGAACGGAACCTGCGGGCAGCCGTGGCGGACGGGCCTCCGCACCTCCGGGCCCGGGCCGCCGAACTGCAGGACTGGTGGGAGCGGGCGTATCGCGACATCTCCTCGCTGGACGCGCTCTGGAAGCAACTGGTGGTGCTGAACCACTCCTATTGGAAGGAGCTCGTCCGCACGAACGACTGGGACCTGCCCGACGAGTACGTCACCGTCCCGATGTGCGTCCTGGTCCGCGACGTGATGATCGAGGAGCTGGAGGCGGGACGCGACGGCTGGTTCTACGACATGATCCTCGATCCCGCGACGCGCGACGCCGTGTACCGCACCTTCGACGGCGTCCGCTCCTGCTGGGACTCGAAGAGCAAGGGCGGGACCTTCCTCTTCTGGACCACGAACAAGCGGGGCGAGCCGCGGGCGATGACCTACGAGGCGGGCGCCCTGCGGTCGACCGGGGCGGCCGGCACGCTGCCCTTGAGCCGCGAGAGCCTGCTGGACGCGCTGCGGTCGGGGGCCCTGTACCCCGGCACGTTCCTGGTGATGGCTTACCTGGGTTTCTACCTCGGACTGCAGTTGTTCGGAGGCATTCTCTGCGCCCAGTTCTATCCCGAGATGTACCGGCGGATCACCACGGGAAATCCGCTGGGCCTGGACACCGCTGATCTCAAGACCATCGAAGCGGTGCGCACCGATCTGTACGTCAACTTCGAAAGGCGTGAGCTGGCCGACGGCGGCTTGCTCAAACTGTGGTATCCGCAGTCCGCCGACGTCTTTCGTGAGTATCGTGACCGGCCCTTCCGTCGCGAGATCATGGGCTGCCTGGGCTATCTGCTGGAAATGGTCAGAAAGGGCGAGGGGGATTAAGTGGAGATGGCCGATGTGGATTTCGCGAACGTCTCGCGGCTCGAAGACCTGCGCTCGATACTGGAAGAGATCGACAACAGTCTGCTCCGGGTGATCGAACGGCGTATCAGCTGCTGCGTGCGTATCGGGGAGTACAAGCGGGAGCACGACGTGCCGATGATGCAGACCCACCGGATCGAGGCCGCACATCGCAGGGCGCACGACTTCGCCCTGGCCACCGGCCTCAACCCCGACTTCCTGCACAAGTTGTACGACCTGCTGATCGAGGAGACCTGCCGGGTCGAGGACTTGGTGATCAATGAAGGCCGGGGGCAATGAGAACGCTGCTGATCGACAACTATGATTCGTTCACCTACAACCTCTATCAGATGCTGGCCGAAGTGAACGGGCAGCCCCCGGAGGTTGTACGGAACGATGCGGGCCGCCCGCTGTCGGATTATGCAGACTTCGACAACATCGTGATCTCGCCCGGCCCGGGCCGGCCGGAGAATCCACGCGACTTCGGAATGAGTGCGCAGGCGATTCGGGACAGCGGCGTCCCGGTCCTCGGAGTCTGCCTGGGGCACCAGGGGATATGCCAGTTGTTCGGCGCCGACATAGAGCTCGGCGAGGAGCCGATGCACGGCCGGGTGTCCCCCATTCATCACGTCGCGGACGGCCTTTTCAGCGGCATACCGTCGCCCTTCGACGCGGTGCGTTACCACTCGCTCGTCGCGACCCGCATCCCCGAAGCGGAATTGCGGCCCATCGCGTGGACGACCGACGGCGTCAACATGGGCGTGCAGCACCGCACGCTGCCGATCTGGGGAGTGCAGTTCCACCCGGAGTCGATCTGCTCGGAGCACGGTCTGCAGCTGCTCCGGAACTTCCGGCGGCTGACCGAGAACAGCGCGGGAACCCCGGCGCGGCCCGCACGCACGACGCTGCCCGGGCCGCCGGTGTCTCGGCACGCGCCCGCACGCCCGTCGCGCCTACGGGAGCGACCCCCGGCGCGGTTTTCCGTACGCACCAGGAAGGTCCCGCTGCTGCCGGACACGGAAGCCGCGTACACGAAGCTGTTCGCGACCGCCGAGCACAGCTTCCTGCTGGACAGCGGCGTGACGGCGACGGGGATATCGCGCTACTCGTTCATGGGCAACGGAGCCGGGCCGCACGCCGAGTTCGTCTCGTACCGCCTCACGGAGCGCGTGGTGACCGTCGACCGCGCCGGACGGCGTACCCGGCGGCAGGAGTCGGTCTTCGACTATCTCGACCGGGAGCTCCGGGAGCGGGCGGTGGAGCACCCGGTCCCGTTCGGATTCGCGCTGGGTTACGTCGGCTACATGGGATACGAGCTCAAGGCCGAATGCGGGGGCGTCGCGGCCCACTCCGCACCGGAGCCGGACGCGGCCCTTCTCTTCGCCGACCGCGCCCTCGTGCTCGATCACGTGGACCGGGTCAGCCACCTGCTCTGCCTGGCGGCACCGGGCGAGGAAGCGGCGGCGGACCAGTGGCTGGACGCCATGGCGCGCCGGGTCGAGGAGCTGGAGCGGGCGGCCCGGCCCGAAGAGGTCCGCACCCCCCGGCTGACCTCGACGGGTGACGACGCCGCCGCGCTTCCGGTGACGCTCCGGCACTCGCGGCGGGAGTACCTGGACCTCATCGACGCGTGCCACCGGGAGATCCGGGCGGGCGAGTCGTACGAGATCTGCCTGACGAACATGGCCACGGCGCCCCTCACGATCGACCCTGTTGCCACCTACTCGTCCCTGCGGCGGATCAGCCCGGTTCCGTACGGGGCGCTGCTCAGGTTCCCCGGCCTGTCGGTGCTCAGCGCGTCCCCCGAGCAGTTCCTCAAGGTCGACGCCGACCGTACGGTCCAGGCCAAGCCGATCAAGGGGACGCGGCCGCGCGGGGACACCCCCGAAGAGGACGAGCGGCTCCGCCGCGAGCTGGTCAAGCTGGAGAAGGAACGCGCCGAGAACCTGATGATCGTGGACCTGCTCCGCAACGACCTTGGGCGCGTGTGCGAGATCGGCAGCGTGCACGTCCCCCACCTGTTCGCGGTCGAGTCCTATGCGCCCGTCCACCAGCTCGTGTCCACGATCCGCGGCTCCCTCCGGTCCGGTTCCTCGACCATCGACGCGTTCCGCGCCGCGTTCCCCGGCGGGTCGATGACCGGTGCTCCCAAGATGCGGACCATGGAGATCATCGACCGGCTGGAGGGAGGGCCGCGGGGCATCTACTCGGGAGCGCTCGGATACTTCTCACTCAACGGCGCGGCCGACTTCAGCATCCCCATCCGCACGATCGTCGCGACCCCGCAGAACGTGAGCTTCGGCATCGGCGGTGCCATCACCGCGCTGTCGGACGCTGCCGAGGAGTTCGAAGAAACCCAGGTGAAGGCCAGGGCCATGCTCATGGCCATCGCGGCGAGCCGGCAACCGCCGGTCCCGACCCTCGCGGGGGATCACAGTGCCGGCCGACGGTGAGCGTCCGCCGGCCGGGGAGGCGGCCGCCGGTCGGCCGGCCCGTGCCGTGGTGGTCGGCGGCAGCGGAGCCGTCGGGCACATGTTCGTGGAGCGACTGGCGGCCTCCGGGGTCGCCGTGACCTCGCTCGACATCGCCCCGGCGGGCGGCGCCCCGATCGCCGGCGTGCGCCGGATCGTCGGCGATGTCACCTGCCCCGAGCCGCCGGTCATGGCAGAGGTGGCCGCGGCCGATCTCGTCGTCCTGGCCGTGCCGGAGAAGACCGTGCTGACCGCCGTGGGCCCGCTGACAGCGGCGATGCGCCCGGGCGCGGTGCTGGCCGACACCACATCGGTGAAGGGCGCCGTCGTCGAGCGCACGCTGAGCGCCTTGCGCGCGGCGTCGGACCGGGGCGGCGGGATCGAGGCGGTGAGCCTGAACCCGATGTACGCCCCGTCGCTGGGGCCGCGCGGCCGCCCGGTCGCCACGGTCCGCCTCAAGGACGGCCCCGGAGTACGGGCGCTGCTCGGCCTCATGGAGTCGTGGGGCGCGCGGATCGTGCCCGTCGGAGCGCGCGAGCACGACCGGCTCATGGCCGCGGCCCAGGTGGCGACGCACGCAGCCGTGCTCTCTTTCGGTCTCGCGCTGCGGGAACTGGGTGTCGGCGTCGCCGAACTGAGCGCGCTCGCGCCCCCGCCGCACACCGCGATGCTCGCGCTGCTGGCACGTATCACCTCCGCCGCGCCCGAGGTGTACTGGGACATCCAGACCGGCAGCCCGGACGCGGAGCAGGCGAGGGCGGCGTTGAAGAACGGCGTCGAAACGCTCGGCGCGCTCGCGAACGACGGCGACGAGGCCGGTTTCGCCGCGGTCCTCGCCGATCTGCACGCGTACTTGGGCGCGGACGCTTCCCGCCTCACCGACCTGTGCCGGGACATGTTCCAGCACGGCCGGCCGGCGTGACAGCGCCGGTCAACAGCCTCCTGCGCACCCAGTGATGACACGTCCCAGGCCCTGACCCCAGCAGCACTTCGGCGCCTGGACCAGCAGCCGAACCGATCCGCCCAGGAGGCGATGAGATGGCAAGCGCCGACCCCGAGGTGTACGAGAAGGAAGACCTCAAGCGGGGTCTCAAGAGCCGGCACATCCAGATGATCGCCATCGGCGGCACGATCGGTACCGGACTGTTCTACGGGTCCGGCTGGGCTGTCATGACCGCGGGCCCGTCGGTCATCCTGACCTACGTCGTCGCGGCCGTGGCGATCTATTTCGTCATGCGCGCGCTGGGCGAGATGTCGGTCGAGGAGCCCGTCTCCGGCGCCTACATCTCCTACTCGAACCGGTACATCCACCGCTTCGTCGGCTTCCTGAACGGGTGGAACGCGCTGGTCTTCCTCCTTGCCACCACCGCGGCGGAGCTCAACTCCCTGGGACGCTTCGCGCAGTACTGGTTCCCCGGCCTGCCGATCTGGGTGACCGGCGCTGTCGCCGTCAGCGTGATGTTCCTCGTCAACATCATCGGTGTGAAGCTCTACGGCGAAGCGGAGTTCTGGTTCGCGGTGATCAAGGTCGTGGCGATCGTGGCCATGATTCTCTTCGGCCTGGCCGTGATCTTCCTGGGAGTCGGCCACGGCGGCGAACCGGTCGGCTTCGGCAACCTGGTCGACCACGGCGGCTTCTTCCCCCACGGGCTGACCGGAGCGGTCCTGGCCATGGTGATGGTCGCCTTCTCCTGCGGCGGGGTGGAGACCCTCGGGATCACGGCCGGTGAGGCGAAGGACGTCGCCAAGACGATGCCGAAGGCGGTCAACGCCACCTTCTGGCGACTGATGATCTTCTACGTGGGTGCCGTCGCCGTTCTCGTCACCGTCTTCCCCTGGACCGAACTGGACGGTGAGGGCAGCCCCTTCGTGACGGTGTTCTCCGAGATCGGCATTCCCGCCGCGGCGGGCGTCATGAACCTGGTCGTGATCACCGCCGTGCTGTCGGCCGTGAACGCGAGTGTGTTCATCAACAGCCGCACCTTCTACAACCTGTCGCTGCAGGGCAACGCGCCGGCCTTCCTCGGCACCGTCAACCACCGGAACGTCCCGTCCCGGGCGGTCGCCCTCGTGTTCGCCACCGTGTTCGCGAGCGTCCTGCTCAACTTCCTGCTGCCCGACCAGGTCTTCGAGATATTCTCCTCGGTCACCGTCTACGGGCTGGTGTGCGCCTGGGCCTCGATCATGGTCAGCCACCTGAGATTCCGCCGGATCAAAATCAGGAACGGTCAGGAGGACCGGATCCGCTACAAGATGCCGTTCTACCCCTACGGCAACTACCTCGCCCTGCTGTTCGTGGCCGTGGTGCTGGCCTGCATCGCCGTCCTGCCGGAAACGCGCACTTCACTGCTCGTCTCGGGGGGCTGGGTGCTGGTGGTCTTCATCGCCTACAAGATCCACACGAGAAAGGGCGGCAAGCAGGCGAAACCTGCCCCGGCCGAACCCGAGAGTGCCCGCCTGGGGTGACCGCTGCCCGGCCCTCTCACGCCCCCTTCAAGTGCCGCATCAGCCGTTCGAAGTCCTGCCAGCCCGAGAGGTCGGACGGGTCGCCGGGGAGGGGGTAGTAGAGGGCCGGGCAGCG
>NZ_NHSG01000114.1:0-20990 GCF_020024005.1 Streptomyces purpurogeneiscleroticus | reverse complement strand
GCCCGCAACGCCCCCGCGAAGAAAGGCTGATGCCCCGATGAAGCTGCTCCTGCTGTCCAACTCCACCGCGCCCGGCAACGGTTACCTGGCACACGCCCGCGACGCCATCGCCGACCACCTGCGCGCCATCGACGAACTGCTCTTCGTGCCGTACGCGCTGGCCGATCACGACGGCTACACCGCCAAGGTCGCCGCCTTCATGGAACCGCTCGGCATCCGGGTACGCGGCGTCCACACCGGCGACCCGCGGGAGCTGGCGGACCGGGCGCAGGCGGTCTTCATCGGCGGCGGCAACAGCTTCCGCCTGCTGAAGTCCCTCCAGCAGCACGGCCTGCTGGAGCCGATCCGGGAGCGGGTGGCCGCCGGTGCCCCGTACATGGGCTCCAGCGCGGGCACCAACATGGCCTGCCCGACCCTGCGCACCACCAACGACATGCCTATCGTCGAACCGGCCGGCTTCGAGACGCTGGGGCTGCTCCCCTTCCAGATCAACCCGCACTACCTGGACCCCGCCCCCGAGAGCTCGCACATGGGCGAGACCCGCGAGGAGCGCCTCACCCAGTTCCTGGAGGAGAACGACGTACCGGTCCTCGGCATGCGCGAGGGCACCTGGCTGCGCCGCACCGGCGACCACCTGGAGCTGGCGGGCGTGCCCGCCGGGGCCCGCCTCTTCCTCCCCGCCACCGCCCCGTCGGAACACGGCCCGGGCACCGACCTGAGCCATCTGCTGAACACCCCGGCCCACTTCGACACCCGGGCAGCGCGCTAGCGGCTCACCTTCCGCCGGACACCCGCAGGACCGTGCCCGTGGTGTACGAGGCGTCCGGGGAGAGCAGCCAGGCGATGGCGGCGGCGATCTCGTCGGGCTCGCCGGCACGGCCGAGGGGTATTCCGGGGGCCGCCCGGGCCGCGCGGTCCGGGGCGCCCATGGCGGCGTGCATGTCGGTGTCGGTGATGCCCGGGGCCACGGCGTTGACGCGGATGCCGTCGGGACCGAGTTCCTTGGCGAGCCCGACGGTCAGCGCGTCGAGGGCCGCCTTCGAGGCGGCGTAGTGGACGTAGTCGCCGGGGCTGCCGAGGGTGGCGGCCGCCGAGGAGACGTTGACGATGGCCCCGGCCCGGCGCGGGGCCATGACCTGGGCGGCGCGGCGGCAGCAGAGCAGCGCGCCGAGAACGTTGACGTCCAGGACGCGGCGGAGCACGGCGGTGTCGGCGTCGGCGAGCCTGCCGAGCGGCCCGGTCACGCCCGCGTTGTTCACCAGCCCGGTGACCGGCCCGAGCCGGTCGGCCGCCGCGTCGAACAGCCGGTCAACGCCGGCCTCTTCGGCGGTGTCGGCCCGGACGACGACGCAGCGGTCCCCTGCGGCGCGTACCGCCTCTGCGGTCCGCTCGGCGGCCCCGGCGTCCTGGACGTAGGACAGCGCCAGGTCGTGGCCGGCGGCGGCCAGCCGGACGCAGGTGGCGGCGCCGATACCGCGGCTGCCGCCGGTGACGAGGGTGACGGGGCGCGCGGTCATGGTGAACTCCTCGGCGGACGGCGGGCGGCGGTCCGGCCGGGGGCGGATTCCCGGCGAAGACCGGGAAGGACCCTATCCAGGTGCCAGGAACGTCGTAGCGTCGGGCTCATGACGATGAACACGACGGCCGGTCCCGGGGGTTCTCGCGCGAGTGCCGCGGCGCTGCGCGCGCTGCATCTGCGGCGGGCGCCGGAGGATCCGCTGGTGCTGCCCGGGCCCTGGGACGCGGCGAGTGCGCGGGTCTTTGCCGAGGCCGGGTTCGAGGCGCTGGCCACGCCGAGTGCGGGGATCGGCGAGTCGCTGGGGTACGGGGACGGGCACACGCCGGCGGACGAGATGTTCGCGGCGATCGCGCGGATCACCCGGGCTGTCGATGTACCGGTCTCCGCCGATGTGGAGGCGGGGTACGGGCTGCCCGCCAAGGAGCTGGTCGAACGGCTGCTGGACGCGGGGGCGGTGGGCTGCAATCTGGAGGACTCGGATGCGGCGACCGGGACCCTGCGCGATCCCGAGGAGCAGGCGGACTGGCTGGCCGAGGTGCGGGCCGTCGCGGGGGACGCGCTGGTGATCAATGCCCGGATCGACACGTTCCTGCACGGGGAGACCGGGGCCGCGCCGGCCGTGGCGCGCGGGCTGCGGTACGTCGCCGCGGGGGCGGACTGCGTGTATCCGATCCTCGCGCCGCCGGAGCTGCTCGCCGAGCTGGCCAACGGGATCGGTGCGCCGGTCAACGCGCTCGCGGTGCCGGGCGGCCCGTCGCCGCGCGAGCTGGGCGCCGCCGGTGCCTCCCGCGTCACCTTCGGCGGCGGGCTGCAGCGCCGGGCCATGGAGACGCTTCGCGGGGTGGCGGCGGAGCTGCGGGCGGGCTGACGGTACGCGGGCGGCGGTACGGGTGTGCCGCGTACCGCCGCCCGCCCCGCGTCACTGCCCCGCGTACTTCTTGCTGATCGCGTCGAAGACGCCCTTCGCCTCGGTGCCGAGGTGCGGGCCGGCCAGCCAGGTGTGGTCCAGCGAGCCGATGGAGCTGTTGGAGACCAGGGAGAGTTCGCCGTTGTGGTCGGCGAGCCAGCCGCCGCCGGAGGTGCCGCCGGTCATGCTGCAGCCGATCCAGTGCATGGCGGGGGTGCCCTGGGCCATCGTCAGCCGCACCGGCCGGTCGAGGCAGTTCATCATCTTCGCGCCGTCGTACGGCGGCGCCGCCGGGTAGCCGATCGCCTTCGTGGTGCCGAGGCCGGTCACGCCGCTGCCCGAGGGCGCACCGAACCAGACCGGCAGGGAGGCGCCGACGGTCTCCTCCAGGGACTTGCCGCCGCCGTTCTCCGGCTTCACGTGCAGCACGGCGAAGTCGTAGGCGGACGCGGCGTTGCCGCTGTGGCCGCCGCCGTCGATCCACTGCGAGGAGGTCTGCGACCAGTCCGCCCACCAGGTGCCGTACGGGGTGACGTTCTGCTCGGAGGAGGCGGAGACCTGGTTCGCGGGCAGCCCGTTGTCGTTGTACGAGGGCACGAAGACGATGTTGCGCATCCAGCCGCCGTTCTTGCCGGAGTGCACGCAGTGGCCCGCGGTCCACACCAGGTTGGACTTCCCCGGGTTGGCCGGGTCGGCGACGACGGTGCCGGAGCAGACCATCGGGCCGTCGGGGCTGTCGAAGAAGATCTTCCCGATGGGCGCCATGTGCTGGTGGTACGGGCGCTCGACCTGCCGCGCGGTCACCGGGCGCGGCTCGGGGTCGGAGGCACCCGTGCCGGAGCCGGCGCTCTGCGTGGTCACCACGGGGGCGTCCGCGGCCTTCGCCATCCGGGACGGCTTCCAGAGGTCCTTGATGACCGGGTTGGCGAACTCGGACGCCTTCCGGGCCCAGGTCTCCTTGTCCCAGTCCTTCCAGCCGCCCTGTTCCCACTTCTTCAGCGAATCGAGGTCCTTGGGCAGGCCGTTGGGGAGCTTGATCCCGTCCGACGTCCCGCCGGCCTCCGCGGCGCCGTCCTGGCCCGCGGCCTTCGTGTCCTCGGGCCCGCAGGCGGTGGCGGTGACGAGCAGCGCGGCGACCGCCACGGCGGCTGCTGCGGTCCGGCGTATGGATGGCATGGGTCCTGCTCCCCCTGTTAACTGCTGTGTTTTTGTCATGCCCCCATTCAGGGGCGCCCCTACTATGCCGGTAAGCAGGGGTTGACGCGCGAGTAGGGGGCTGTGATGCACGTCTTACTGGAGACGGAACGGCTGCGTTTGCGCGCTTTCGCCGGGGCGGATCTGGACAATCTGCGTGAGATGGATGGAGATCCTGAAGTCATGCGATTTCTGGACAGCGGGCAGCCGGCGCCCGAGTTGCTCGTCACGCGGTATGCGCAGCCTTCGCCATTCGGCTACTGGGCCGCCGAGGAAAGGGACACCGCCGCGTTTATCGGCTGGTTCGAATTCCGGCCCGTGCGGGAGCGCCGTACGGAAGAGGTGGAGCTGGGGTACCGGCTCCGGCGCGCCGCCTGGGGAAAGGGGTACGCCACCGAGGGCGCCCGGGCGCTGGTCCGCAGGGGCTTCACGGAGCTGGGCGTGGTGCGGGTGACGGCCACGACGATGGCGGTCAACACCGGGTCCCGGCGGGTGCTGGAGAAATGCGGGCTGCGGTACGTCCGTACGTTCCACGAGGAATGGGCCCACCCGCTGCCGGGCGCGGAGCACGGGGATGTCGAATACGCGCTGACCGCCGGGGAATGGCGGCGGCCGGGCACCCCGTGAGGGATGCCCGGCCGCGGCACAGCCACTTCTCAGCGGCTCACTTCTCCGGAATCCACTTCTTCCAGACGTCCGGGTTCTTCTTCACCCAGCGCGCGGCCGCTTCGTCCGCGGGCAGGTGCTGGGAGGCGATGAGCTCCGAGACGTAATTCTGGTCCTCGGTGGTCCACTTGAAATTCTTCAGGAACTTCGCGGCCGAGCTGTTGCCCTTGGCGAAGTCGGCGTTGAGGAACTTCTGCAGCGGGGTCGTCGGATAGGCGCAGTCGATCGACTCCGGGTCCTTCTCGCCCTTCTTCGCGCACTCGTCCGTGTACTTCGGAAGCTTGACTTCCTTCAGCGGCAGCTGGTTGAAGAGCCAGTGCGGCGCGTACCAGTACGTCAGGAAGGGCTTCTTCTCCTTGGCGAACTGCTGCATCTGCGTGATCTGGGCCGCCTCGGACCCGGCGAAGACCACCTCGAAGTCCAGCTTGAGGTTCTTCACCAGGGCCTTGTCATTGGTGACATAGGACGGCGAGCCGTCCATCAGCTGGCCCTTGTCGCCGCTCTCGGCGGTCCGCAGCTGCTTGGCGTACTTGTTGAGGTTCTTCCAGTTCAGTACGTCCGGGTGCTTGTCCGCCCAGTACTTGGGGACCCACCAGCCGATGTGGCCGTCGACGCCCAGGTCGCCGCCGCGGGCGATGGTCTTCTTCTCGTCGACGTACAGCTTCTCCTGGGTGGGGTGGCCCCAGTCCTCCATGATCGCGTCGACGCGGCCCTGGCTGAGCGCGTCCCAGGCCGGGGTCTCGTCCACCTGGACGGTGTCGACCCGGTACCCGAGCTCGTGCTCCAGCAGGTACTTGGCGACCGCGACGTTGGACTGCGCGCCCACCCACGTCTGCGTGGAGAGGGTCACCGTCTTGGTGCCGGCGGCCGCCGCGAACGGCGACGTCTGCTTGGTCATGTCGGCCTTGCCGCAGCCGCTGAGGGCCAGCAGCACGGCTCCGGTCAGCGCCGTGGCGCCGACGGCCGTGGTCCGCTTCCGTATACGGGTCATGGTCAGGCTCCCTTCCCCGCGCGGCGGTCCGTCGGCTGCGTCACCCGGTCGAGCATCAGGCCGAGGCAGACGATCGCGATACCGGCGATCATGCCGAGGCCCAGATCGCCCGTGGACAGGCCGGCGACCACGTCGTAACCGAGCGCGCCACCGCCCACCAGACCGCCGATGATGACGACGGCGAGGACGAGGACGACGCCCTGGTTCACGGCGAGCAGCAGTGCGGGGCGGGCCAGCGGGAGCTGGACCTGGCGCAGCTGCTGCCAGCGGGTCGCGCCGAGCGACTGCGCGGACTCCATGGCGGCGGGGCTGACCTGGCGCAGACCCTGGGTGGTGATGCGGATGACGGCGGGCAGCGCGTAGACGACGGCCGCCGCGGCGGCCGGGGCGCGGCCCACGCCGAACAGCGCGACCACCGGGATCAGATACACGAACTGCGGCATGGTCTGGCACACGTCCAGCACCGGCCGGAGGATCTTCTCCATGCGGGCGCTGCCGGCCGCGAGCACGCCCACGCCGATGCCGACGACGAGCGTGACGACCAGGGCGGCGAGCACCTGCGAGAGGGTGTTCATGGACGGTACCCAGACGCCCAGCACGCCGATGACGGCGAGCGCGACCGTGGCGGTCAGCGCGGTGCGCCAGGTGCCGATCACCCAGGCCAGCGCGGCGACGATCAGCAGCGCGCCCCACCAGGGCAGCGCGGTCAGGCCGTCGCGGAGCGGGTTGAGCACCCAGGAGGTGAAGCCCGCGGCCCAGTCGGCGGTGCCGCCGACGACGGGGACGCCGGAGTAGAGGTGGTCGACCATCCACTCCTTGAACCGGTTGACCGGCGGCGCGATGTCGATCACCGAGGCGGTCGGCCAGACCAGCGAGCCGGTGAGGCGGCCCGCGAGGGCCGCGAGCGCGGTCACGACGGCGATGGCGGGCCATACGAAGCGGCCGCGCAGCCAGGACGGGCCCGCGTTCGTGTCGGCGCCGAGCCGCTCGCCGGCCTTGGCGGTGGTGCGGTCCATGGCGATGGCCAGCAGCACGATCGGGATGGACCCGGCGAGCGCCGCGCCGACGTCGACGGAGCCCAGCGCCTGGTAGACGCGGTCGCCGAGACCGGCCGCGCCGATCATCGAGGCGATGACGACCATGGACAGGGCCATCATGATCGTCTGGTTGATGCCGAGCAGCAGTTCCTTGCGGGCGAGCGGCAGCCGGGCGGTCAGCAGCCGCTGCCGGCCGGTCGCGCCGAGCGAGGAGACCGCTTCGAGCACGCCGGCGTCCGCGCCGCGCAGGCCGAGCGCGGCGAGGCGGGCCATCGGCGGGGCCGCGTAGATGACGGTGGCGAGCAGCGCCGCGGGGACGCCCAGGCCGAAGATCATCACGAACGGCAGCAGGTAGGCGAAGGCGGGCAGCACCTGCATCGTGTCCAGGACCGGGCGCAGGACGCGGAACATCCGGCCCGACAGACCGCCGGCGAGGCCCAGCAGGGCGCCCACGAGGATCGAGAAGATCACCGAGACGACCATCAGGGCGATGGTCTGCATCGTCGGGACCCACATCCCGAGCACGCCGCTGACCAGCAGGGAGACCAGCCCGATCGCGGCGATGCGCAGGCCGGCCACGCGCCAGGCGACGAGGGTGACGATCGCGGTCACGCCCGTCCAGCCCAGGGCGAGCAGGACGAGGTAGACGGCGCGTACGGAGATGACCGCGGCGTTGCTGAGGTGGCCGAGGAAGTAGACGAAGAACCAGTGCGTATCGCGGTTGTCCACGATCCAGGTGCTGGCGTCGCCGAACGGACCGGAGAGGTCGACGGTCAGCGCGTGCGGCCAGGTGCCGCTCGCCCACTTGGCACTGGCGAGGGGGACGAGGACGGCCGCGGCGACGGCGAGGATCAGCAGCTTGCCGAGGGCGCCGTGGCGGAGGGAGGCGGTGACGCGGGCCGTGCGCGCGGAGGCGGAGCCCGGTGCGGTGGTGGCGGGGCTGGTCGTGGCGGCACTCACACGCGCCCCCGCTTCGCGGTACCGGTCGGCACGTTCAGCGCGGCGGCGCGCTGCGCTTCGTGCCAGTACCGGCGGGCCGCGGCACGCAGCCCTCGCAAGGTCAGCGGCCGGGCGGCCGCGGGGCGGGCTCTGAGATTCAGCGCCACGGGGACGGTGGGGACGGTACGGGGATGCATCAGGCGGCCGCCTTCCCGTGTTCCGGCGCCGCTTCGTCGAGCCGGGCGACGACGTTGAGCAGGCAGGCGTGGTCCACGATGCCCAGGCAGCGGCCGTCCTCGACGACGCGCGCCGCGCCGCCGGAGCGGGCCACGGCCTCGATGGCGTCGGAGATCAGCGTGTCGGGGGTGAGCGCGGCGCCCTCGTCGGCCTCGCCGGACTCGGCGGGCCGCATGGCGCGGCGCACGGTCAGCACCTGCTCGCGGGGCACGTCGCGGACGAAGTCCCGTACGTACTCGTCGGCCGGCGAGCCGACGATCTCCTCGGGGGTGCCGAGCTGGACGATCTTCCCGTCCCGCATCAGGGCGATGCGGTCGCCGAGCAGCAGGGCCTCGGCGAGGTCGTGGGTGATGAAGACCATCGTGCGGCCCTCCTCCTTGTGCAGGCGGATGACCTCCTCCTGCATGTCGCGCCGGATGAGCGGGTCCAGCGCGCTGAAGGGCTCGTCGAAGAGCAGGATCTCGGGGTCCACGGTGAGCGCGCGGGCCAGGCCGACGCGCTGCTGCTGGCCGCCGGAGAGCTGGCCGGGCCTGCGCTGCTCCAGGCCGCCCAGGCCGACCTTCTCGACCGTCTCCATGGCGCGAGCGCGGCGTTCGGCCTTGCCGACGCCCTGGATCTCCAGGCCGTACGCGACGTTGTCCAGCACCGAGCGGTGCGGGAGCAGGCCGAAGTGCTGGAAGACCATGGCGGCGCGGTGCCGGCGCAGCTCGCGCAGCCCGGACCGGTCCATGCCGCGCACGTCCTCGCCGTCCATCTCCAGCTCGCCGCTGGTCGGCTCGATGAGCCGGGTCAGGCAGCGCACCAGGGTGGACTTGCCGGAGCCGGAGAGGCCCATGACGACGAAGACCTCGCCCTTCTTGACGTCGAAGGAGACGTCACGGACGGCGGCGGTGCAGCCGGTCTTCTCGCGCAGCTCCTGCGCGGACAGCTCGGCGAGGGAGGCGTCCTCGGGCACCTTCTCGGCCTTGGGCCCGAACACCTTCCACAGGTGGCGGACCGCGAAGACCGCGTCCTGGTCCGGCTGCGAACCGGTGGTCGTGGGGGACTTCTCGGTGCCGGATGCGTCGACGACGGTGCTGGCCATCACGCATCACCTCCCTGGGTCGGGGTCTCGGTGAGAATTTCGGCGCACTTCTCCCCCACCATCAGCACGCCGATCATCGGGTTCACGGCGGGCATCGTCGGGAAGACGGACGCGTCCGCGATACGGATACCGTTCAGGCCGCGGATCTTCAACTTCGGGTCGACAACGGCAAGTTCGTCGTCGGCGGCACCCATCTTGCAGGTGCCGGCGGGGTGGTACACGGTGTGCGCGGCCTTGCGGACCAGCTCGCTGATCTCCGCGTCGTCGGTGACGTCGGGGCCGGGGAAGACCTCGCGCTTGAGCCACTTGGCGAACGGCTCGGACTGCGCGACCTTGCGCGCCAGCTTGATGCCGTCGACCAGGGTCTGCCCGTCGTAGTCGCCCTCGTCCTCGAAGTACTTGAAGTCCAGCGCGGGCTTGACCTCGGGGTCGGCGGAGGTCAGGTAAAGGCGGCCGCGGGCGCGGGACTTGGGGATATTCGGGGTCATCGACACGCCGTGCTCGGGGCGTTCGTAGCCCAGCCGCTCGGGGTTGTCGGTGAAGGGGATCTGGTAGAAGTGGAACATCAGGTCCGGGCCCTTGTGGTCCGGGTCCCGCTTCACGAAGAGGCCCGCGTCGGAGTCCATCGCGGAGTTCCCCGGGAGCGGCCCGTTGGTCTCCCAGACGATGACCGACTCGGGGTGGTCGATCAGGTTCTCACCGACGCCCGGCAGGTCGAGCACGCACTCGATGCCCAGCGCCTCCAGGTCCTTCTTCGGACCGATGCCGGAGTGCATCAGCAGCCGCGGCGTGTCCACCGCACCGGTGCAGACCAGCACCTCGCGGCCGGCCTCCAGGTAGATCTCCTCGCCGTCCTTGGTGCGGACGTGGACGCCCTTGGCGGTGGTGCCGTCCAGCTCCAGCTTGTACGCCCAGGTCTCCAGCAGCAGCGTCAGGTTCGGCCGGTCACCGGCCTCCATGTGCGGGTGCAGGTACGCGACCGAGGCGGAGGAGCGCTTGTTGTTCTCCGGGTGGTAGGAGAGGTCGAAGAAGCCGACGCCCTCCTCGAAGGGCTGGTCGTTGAAGCCGACGACCTCGGGGACGTCCAGGGCGTCCTTGACGGCCTCGATCCAGTCCGTGGCGATCTGGTTCTGGTCCTTCTTGGCCACACGCACGATGTTGTTGCGCAGCTTGCCGAAGTACGGGTCCATCGCCTTGGCGTTCCAGCCGGTGGCGCCCGCCTCTTCCCACTCGTCCCAGTCGGACGGCAGCGGCTTGAAGGAGATCAGAGTGTTGTGCGACGAGCAGCCGCCGAGGACCTTGGCGCGGCTGTGCAGGATGTGCGAGTTGCCGCGCGGCTGCTCGGTGGTCGTGTACTCGTAGTCCAGCTCGCCGCCGAGCAGGCCGAGCCACTTGCGCAGCGTCAGCACGTCCTCGCGGTCGATGTCGGACGGGCCGCCCTCGATGACGGCGACGGTGACGTCGGGGTCCTCGGTCAGGCGGGAGGCGATCACCGATCCTGCGGTGCCGCCGCCGACGATCACGTAGTCCGCGGACATCTTCTTCGCTGCTGCGGGAGACATGGGTAGCTCCTTGTGTTTTCCAAAGTTCGAGCGGGTGCGCAGTGCTTCGGAGCGGGTGCGCTCGGCGGGGCTGCGGATCCGCTGGGCCGCTTCATTGCGGCCGGGAGGTACAGGTGCGGGCCGGGCCTGCCGGATGAGGCACTGCCGGGCTCGCTTCGGGGGGACGGGCTGCGGGTGGCCGGGCGGGTGCGGGGTGCCGCTGCCCGCCCGGTCATCGCGGTCTCGTCAGCCCGCGAACCAGCGCACCGGCTCCGGGCGCAGGTTCTCGTAGATGTGCTTGCTCTCGCGGTACTCGTCCAGGCCGGCCGGGCCCAGCTCGCGGCCGATGCCGGACTTGCCCATGCCGCCCCACTCCGCCTGCGGGAGGTAGGGGTGGTAGTCGTTGATCCACACCGTGCCGTGGCGCAGCCGGGCGGCGACCCGGCGGGCGCGCGCAGTGTCACCGGACCACACCGCGCCGGCCAGGCCGTACTCGGTGTCGTTGGCGAGCGCGACGGCCTCGTCCTCGGTGGTGAAGGTCTCCACCGTCAGGATCGGCCCGAAGGTCTCCTCGCGGACCACCTTCATGCCGCGGTGGCACTGGTCCAGGATGGTCGGCTGGTAGAAGTAGCCGCCCTCGGGGCGGACGTCGCTCGGCTTGGGGCGCGAGCCGCCGCAGCGCAGCCGGGCGCCTTCCTTGAGCGCGGACTCGACGTACGCCTCGACCTTGTCCAGCTGCTGCTGGGAGACGAGGGGGCCGCACTCGACGCCCTCTTCGGTGCCCCGGCCGAGCTTGATGCGCTCGGCGCGGCGGGCCAGCTCGGCGACGAAGCGGTCCTTGACCGACGCCTGGACGATCAGGCGGGCGCCGGCGGAGCAGACCTGGCCGCTGTGGATGAACGCGGCGTTCAGCGCCTGGTCGACGGCGGTGTCGAACTCCTCGTCCGTGGAACAGGCGTCGGCGAAGACCACATTGGGGTTCTTGCCGCCCAGCTCCAGCGCGACCTTCTTGGCACCGGACACGGCGGCCGCACCGGCCTTCGTACCGCTGACCAGGCCACCGGTGAAGGAGAACAGGTCCACGTCCGGGTGCTCGGCGAGGCGCTGGCCGACGGGGACGCCGGCGCCGGTGACGATGTTCGCGACACCGGTCGGCAGACCGGCCTCCACCAGCAGCTTCACCAGGTGCACGGTGGACATCGGCGTGACCTCGCTGGGCTTGATCACGAAGGTGTTGCCGGCCGCCAGCGCGGGGGCGACCTTCCAGCTGGCCTGCAGCAGGGGGTAGTTCCAGGGCGTGATCATCGCGCACACGCCGACCGGCTCGTACACGACGACGCTGTGCACGTCCTCGCTGCCCGCGTCCACGACCCGGCCGCCGCTCTCGTTCATCACGAGGTCCGCGAAGTACCGGAAGGCGTTGGTCACGTCGTCGACGTCGACCCGGCCCTCCTCCAGGGTCTTGCCGGTGTCCCGGCTCTCGATCAGCGCGATCTCCTCGCGGTCCCGCTGCAGGAGATCCGCGACGCGGCGCAGCAGCGCGGCGCGCTCGGCGGCGGCCGTGCGCGGCCACTCACCGGCCCCGCCGCCGAATGCCCGGGACGCGGCGGCGACCGCCGCGTCCACGTCCTCGACGCCGCCTTCCGACACGGTCGCCAGCACCGTCGCATCGGCGGGGTCGAGGACCTCCCGCGTGGCGTCGGATGCGGCGGCGCGCCACACCCCGTCTACGTGAATGGTCTCGATTGCCGACACGTCCGCTCAGCCTTCCACTTTCACTTGCCGTCTTGTGCCTGCTGGTTCACACCAGCAACATCGACCCCTCCCCGCTTATGTGGTCCTCATGCGCAAAACTTCACGGAAGGTGACCGGCGTCACGGATTTACTGACGAGTCACCCAAGCTTGTCCCGTTTTGGCGGATCAGTGCCCTCTACAGCGAGGCAGAAAAAAGCGAGCCCGTACCGCTCACCGGGAAGTGAGCGGTACGGGCTCGCGCCGTCCCCCGAGGGGGAACGGATCAGATCAGGCCCAGGCCGCGGACCGCGTCGCGCTCCTCGACGAGCTCCTGCACCGAGGCGTCGATGCGGGCGCGGGAGAAGTCGCTGATCTCCAGGCCCTGGACGATCTCGTACTTGCCGTCCTTGGTGGTGACCGGGAAGGAGGAGATGATGCCCTCCGGCACGCCGTAGGAGCCGTCCGACGGGATGCCCATCGAGGTCCAGTCGCCGGCGGCGGTGCCGTTCACCCAGGTGTGGACGTGGTCGATGGCGGCGTTCGCGGCCGAGGCGGCCGAGGAGGCGCCACGGGCCTCGATGATCGCCGCACCGCGCTTGGCGACGGTCGGGATGAACTCGTCGGCCAGCCACTGCTCGTCGTTGACGACCTCGGCGGCGTTCTTGCCGGCCACCTCGGCGTGGAAGATGTCCGGGTACTGGGTCGCGGAGTGGTTGCCCCAGATCGTGAGCTTCTTGATCTCGGAGACCGGCACACCGGTCTTCTTCGAGAGCTGCGAGAGCGCACGGTTGTGGTCCAGGCGGGTCATCGCGGTGAACCGCTCGGCCGGTACGTCCGGCGCCGCGGCCTGGGCGATCAGCGCGTTGGTGTTGGCCGGGTTGCCGACGACCAGGACCTTGATGTCGTCCGCCGCGTGGTCGTTGATGGCCTTGCCCTGCGGCTTGAAGATGCCGCCGTTGGCCTCCAGCAGGTCACCGCGCTCCATGCCCTTGGTACGGGGGCGGGCGCCGACCAGCAGGGCGACGTTCGCGCCGTCGAAGGCGACGTTCGGGTCGTCGGTGATCTCGATGCCCTGGAGCAGCGGGAAGGCGCAGTCGTCGAGCTCCATCGCGGTGCCCTCCGCGGCCTTCAGACCCTGCGGGATCTCCAGGAGGCGCAGCTTGACCGGCACATCGGCACCGAGGAGGTGACCGGAAGCGATCCGGAAGAGGAGTGCGTAGCCGATCTGGCCGGCGGCGCCGGTGACGGTGACATTGACGGGAGTGCGGGTCATGGCGATCTCCTGCGGCGAGTTCTTCTGGGGGCAAGCCCCAGAGCCACCATGGTTGCGGTGGGCGGTGGGTGTCCCTGCCCATGTATACGGAGTCCCTCGACGCCTCGATGTATCTCGGTATCAAGAGACCCGGGCGTCAGGCTATCGGACGGCGGCGCCACACCGGTGACAGGCCGGTGTGTAACTCCTCACCGGCCGTCACCCCGCAGGTCACCGGCCGCTCGCCCGAGGACGCGCGGCCGCCGGCCCGCGGCGGACGGTGAGCGGCCGCCCGCGACAAGGAGGGGAGCGCGAGCGGCCGCCGGGCGGTGCCACACCCGTGGGGGGCCGACCGGGCACCTGCCCCGTTCCGGCCGGGTCATGCCCACGGTTCCGCGGTACGCCCGAACGGCCCAATGCGGCCCGGGCCGGGCGCGGTCAGGGCTGGGCGGCCGGGTCCGGTCCGGTGCCCGTGGCGCCCTCCGGTTCGGTGCAGCTCTGGTAGCCCGCGTTCGTCGTGCCGCACGCCCTGACCTTCTCCGGGGCGCCGCTGACCCGCACCATCGCGGTGTACGCCGAGCCGTCCCGGCCCGCCTTCGCCTCCTCCGTACGCCCGCCGGAGGTGACGGTGGCGCGGTCGCCCTGCGTGGCACCCGTGAGGCGGGCCCAGGCGGTACCGCAGACCTTGCTGTACCGGACCTCGATCAGCGCGCCGCCCATGACGCCCCGGGACGGGGTCGTGGCGTCAGTGCCGCCGCAGCCCATCTCCTCGGGGTCCTTGCCCGTGCAGCCGGCGTGAAGTGCAGCGGCGATCAGCAGCAGCGCCCCGACGACGCCGGTCACGAACATGGTGATGCGCCGGCGGCGCTCCGGGTCGGGCACCTCGTCCGCGACCGCGGCAGGGGGCGCAGCCGGGGCTGCCGGGGGCGTCGCAGGCGAGGGCGGCACGGCGGGCGCGGGGTGCCCGCCCGGGGCCGGGAAATCGCCGCGCACACGGGCGGCCGGGGCCTCCGTGGCACGCTGCTGCGGCACTCTCACCGCGGCCGGTGGCTCCGGTGGCTCCATGGCCGGTGCCGCCGGGCCGAACTCGCCCAGCGCGGCCCGCGCTTGGGCCACCTGTATCGCTTCCATCGTGACGTCGTGCCGCATCTCCGAACGGCTCCAGGCCCGTTCGGCCAGCTCCCACAGGGTCGTGAGGTGGCCGGCGTGCGCCCCTGTCGCCTCGGCCAGGGCAACCACCGCGCGCCGCGGCGGAAGCAGCCGGCCGTTGAGGTACCGCTCCCAGGACGTCTTGCTGTAGCCCGTGCGGTCCGCGACGGCCGATATGCTCAGCCCGCTGCGCTCCACCAGCCTGCGTAACTGACCGGCGAACTCCTTCACCTGCGGATCGAGTTCGTCCGGTAGCGCCCTCCAGCGAGGCATTGCCTCCCCCTATCCCCCCGAACTGCTGCGGCTACCCGTTGAGATGCCACGGGCCAGGATGCCAGTTCCCATGGAGAGGGCGCAGAGAAGCGTTCACGCTTTGGACACTCGCCTCTCCTGCCGTCAGCGCACCGTGAAGTGGACGATGTCGTCCAGGAAGGGCAGCGAGAGCCAGGGCTTGGGCTGGATCATGAGCGCCAGCATCACGATGACGAAGCCGAGCCCGCCGTACGTGGCCATGTCCGTGAAGCGCGACCGCACGGCGAGCATGCCGACGGACGGCAGGATGCGCCGCAGTACGGCCCCGGCCAGCAGCGACAGCCCGATCAGCAGGAACCCCGCCCGGAAGGCGTCGAAGGAGAGCACCAGCAGCCCGAGCGCGACCCCGCCGATCACCGTGAGCAGCGGCCACTGCCGGACCGGCGCGGGCGCGTCACCACCCGCCGCGCGCCCGCCGCCCTGCGGCCGCGCGGTGTCCTTCGTGATCAGCGGAAAGCGTCGCGTGAGGCGCTGCGGCCTGGACACCCCGTCCGAGTGCGCTCCGGCATTCATGCGCTGGCTGCCCTTCTGTCGTCCGTACGCTCGTCGGCCCGCCGCCGTTCAGCCGGCCGCGCGCTCGGCTGCCTCGACGACGTTGACCAGCAGCATCGCGCGGGTCATGGGGCCGACGCCACCCGGGTTCGGGGCGACCCAGCCGGCCACCTCGCGCACGCCCGGGTGCACATCGCCGACGATCTTGCCGTTCTCGTCCCGGCTGACGCCGACGTCCAGGACGGCCGCGCCCTCCTTGACGTACTCCGGCTTGATCAGGTGGGGCGAACCGGCCGCCGCCACGATGATGTCGGCTTCCTTGAGGTGCTTGGCGAGGTCCCGGGTGCCGGTGTGGCACTGGGTCACCGTGGCGTTCTCGGACTTGCGGGTGAGCAGCAGCGGCATCGAGCGGCCGATGGTCACGCCGCGGCCGACCACGACGACCTCGGCGCCCTTGATCTCGACGCCGTACTGGCGCAGCAGGCGCAGGATGCCGTTCGGGGTGCAGGGCAGCGGGGCCGCCTCGTTGAGCACCAGGCGGCCGAGGTTGGTCGGGTGCAGGCCGTCGGCGTCCTTGGCCGGGTCGATCAGCTCCAGGACGCGGTTCTCGTTGATGCCCTTGGGCAGCGGGAGCTGGACGATGTAACCGGTGCAGGCCGGGTCCTCGTTCAGCTCGCGGACGGCCGCCTCGATCTCCTCCTGGGTCGCGGTGGCCGGCAGTTCGCGCTGGATGGACGCGATGCCGATCTCGGCGCAGTCGCGGTGCTTGCCCGCGACGTACTTCTGGCTGCCGGGGTCCTCGCCGACCAGGATGGTGCCCAGACCCGGCTGGACGCCCTTGGCCTTCAGCGCTTCCACGCGGACGGACAGGTCGGACTTGATCGCGGCGGCGGTGGCCTTGCCATCGAGAATCTGGGCGCTCATGGCTCCTATCCTCCCGGATGACGGCGCCGGGGTACCAATCAGGGCCGAGTTCGGGAGTCGACGCGCGTAGAAGCACAGCGGTTGTCGCGAACGGACGACAGAGCTGTCCAATCTCGGTAACAGGAACGGCACATATCGGGATCACCTGGGGACTACGGCTCCTCGTCCGCTGGACAAAGTCTTTATCCGGACTTCACGATGTTGCGACACGTGCTGTGGTCGCAGGAGGGGCCGAATGTGACGGCAGCACGCTCGGGGGAGAACACCAAGCACTCTTCACAGCTCACGCGGCGCGTCCGCGGGGGCGGTCCGGTGGCTTCCCGTAGTAACCGTCGGCCCGCCACGTCCCCGCCCGAAGGAAGCTTCCGTGAGTTACCCTCCGCCCCCCGCCGGCGACCCGAACAACCCCTACAGCCAGCAGCCGCCCCAGCAGCCGCAGGGCCAGCCCGGCTACGGCTACCCCCAGCAGGCCCCCCAGGGCGTCCCGCCGCAGCAGGGCTACGGCTACCCGCAGCAGGCGCCGGGCGTCCCGCCGCAGCAGCCGTACGGCCAGCAGCAGGCCGGTTACGGCCAGCAGCAGCCCGCCGGCAGCTCCGTCCAGGCCAACAACGGCTACATCAACCTCGTCAGCGGGCCGGTGCTGCTCGCGACGATGGGCCAGCGCTTCCTGGCGCGGCTGCTGGACGGCGTGATCGTCGGTGTGATCATGACGATCGCCATGGTCGCCGGCATGGGCAGCGTCGTCGGCATCGCCGGCAACGCCGCCGAGGAGTGCGGCAGCTACATGGACCCGGGCTACGACGCCTGCATGAACGAGGCGGCCGCCCAGGCCAGCAGCGGTGTCGCCGTCATGTTCGGCATCCTGGGCATCTTCGCCCTCTTCATGCTGCTCTACGAGTGGCTGATGATCGGCATCAAGGGCGCCACCTTCGGCAAGATGGCGCTCGGCCTGCGCGTCGTCAAGGAGTCCACCGGCGGCGTCCCCGGCATCGGCGCGGGCTTCATCCGCTACATCATCCCGATGGTCGGTGCCTTCCTCTGCTACATCGGCATGCTGCTGACCTACCTGTCGCCGTTCTTCGACAACAGCGGGAAGCTGCAGGGCTGGCACGACCGTGCCGCCGGCACCGTGGTGATCAAGAAGTAACCACCTAAGCACACGGCGAAGGCCCCCGCTCGCGGTTGCGAGCGGGGGCCTTCGCCGTTCGTGCGTAAGCCCGCGGCTCAGTGGAAGAAGTGGCGCGTGCCCGTGAAGTACATCGTCACGCCCGCCTTCTTGGCGGCCTCGATGACCAGCTCGTCGCGGACCGAGCCGCCGGGCTGGGCGACGGCCTTCACGCCGGCCTCGGTGAGGACCTCCAGGCCGTCGGGGAAGGGGAAGAACGCGTCGGAGGCGGCGTACGAGCCGCGCGCCCGCTCCTCGCCCGCGCGCTGCACCGCGAGCTTCGCGGAGTCCACGCGGTTGACCTGGCCCATGCCCACACCGACCGTGGCGCCGTCCTTGGCGAGCAGGATCGCGTTGGACTTCACGGCGCGGGAGGCGCGCCAGGCGAAGGCCAGCTCGGCGAGCTCGTCGGCGGACAGGGCCTCGCCGGTGGCGAGCGTCCAGTTGGCCGGGTCGTCGCCGTCGGCCTGCAGACGGTCGGTGACCTGGAGCAGCGCGCCGCCGTCGATGGCCTTGACCTCGACCGGGTTCGCCGGGGCCTCGGGGGCGCGCAGCACGCGGATGTTCTTCTTCTTGGTGAGGGCCTCCAGCGCGCCGTCCTCGTAGTCCGGCGCGACGATGACCTCGGTGAAGATCTCCGCGACCTGCTCGGCCATCGCCTTGCTGACCGGGCGGTTGACGGCGATCACGCCGCCGAAGGCGGACAGCGGGTCGCACTCGTGGGCGCGGCGGTGCGCCTCGGCGACGTCCGCGCCGATCGCGATGCCGCAGGGGTTGGCGTGCTTGATGATCGCGACGCAGGGCTCGGCGTGGTCGTACGCGGCACGGCGCGCGGCGTCCGTGTCCGTGTAGTTGTTGTACGACATCTCCTTGCCGTGCAGCTGCTCGGCGTCGGCGAGGCCGCCCTTGCCGTCCACGTACAGCGCGGCGCCCTGGTGCGGGTTCTCGCCGTACCGCAGGACGTTCTTGCGCTCGTAGGTGGCGCCGGTGAAGGACGGGAAGCCGCTGTCGTCCGCGGCCGCGTAGTCGTCGGCGAACCAGGAGGCGACGGCCACGTCGTACGAAGCGGTGTGCTGGAACGCCTCGGCGGCCAGCCGCTTACGGGTGGCGAGGTCGAAGCCGCCCTTGGAGGCGGCGGCGAGCACGTCCTCGTAACGCTGCGGGTTGACGACGACGGCCACCGACGGGTGGTTCTTGGCGGCGGCGCGGACCATCGACGGGCCGCCGATGTCGATCTGCTCGACGCACTCGTCCGGGGTCGCGCCCGAGGCGACGGTCGCGGCGAACGGGTAGAGGTTCACGATCACCAGGTCGAACGGCTCGACGCCCAGGTCGGCGAGCTGCTGCTGGTGGTCCTCGAGACGCAGGTCGGCGAGGATGCCGGCGTGCACCTTGGGGTGCAGCGTCTTCACGCGCCCGTCCAGGCACTCGGGGAAACCGGTCAGCTCCTCGACCTTGGTCACGGGGACGCCGGCCGCCGCGATCTTCCCCGCGGTGGAGCCGGTGGACACGAGCTGGACGCCCGCCGCGTGCAGCCCCTTCGCCAGCTCTTCCAGCCCGGTCTTGTCGTAGACGCTGACCAGCGCGCGGCGGATGGGCCGCTTGGTACCTTCGGCGGTCTCGGTCACGGGATAACTACCTTTCGTCCCTCAGTGCGGTAGCCGTTACGGGCCAGACGCCCCACGACATCGACGAGCAGCGAACGCTCGACTTCCTTGATCCGCTCGTGCAGCGCGGATTCGTCGTCCTCGTCCCGGACCTCGACCACGCCCTGGGCGATGACCGGACCGGTGTCGACGCCGTCGTCGACGAAGTGGACGGTGCAGCCGGTGACCTTCGCGCCGTACGCGAGCGCGTCGCGCACGCCGTGGGCACCGGGAAAGCTGGGCAGCAGCGCGGGGTGGGTGTTCACCACGCGGCCGCCGTACCGGGCCAGGAACTCCTTGCCCAGGATCTTCATGAAGCCCGCCGAGACGACGAGGTCCGGCTCGTACGCGGCGGTCGCCTCGGTGAGCGCCAGGTCCCACGCGGCGCGGTCGGCGTGGTCCTTGACCCGGCAGACGAACGTCGGCAGCCCGGCGCGCTCGGCGCGCTCCAGGCCGGCGATGGCCGCCCGGTCGGCGCCGACGGCCACGATCTCGGCGCCGTACGCCTCCGCGCCCTGCTCGGCAATGGCGTCCAGCAGCGCCTGGAGATTGGTGCCGGAACCGGACACCAGCGCGACGATCCGGGCCGGGCGGCCCGGCCGGGCGGGCGCGGGGACGGTGAGGGGGGAGGGAGCCACGGCGGTTCTTTCTCGGTCTCGCGAGGTTTGTGTGGTCGTACAAGGCCATGGGTACCGGAAATCCGGGGAACCCTACGAAGGCGCCGACCGTCAGCAACGATACCGGCACACCGAGCGGCCCCCACGGGACGGGGGCGGACGCGGAAGGTAGCGTCGGGCATAAGACCGCATGTGATCTGTGCAGATCGCGTGCGATTCGTGGTGGACCCGCCGCCGGACGGACGGCCCGGCGAACGGACGAGACAAGGGGAAGACGCACCTCAGATGACGGACCGACGCCGCCGGGCGGCCCTCCTTCTCCCCCTGCCCGCCACCGCTCCCGGGGCGGCGGTGCTGCTGCCGCGCGAGCGCAAGCCGTCACCGTCCTCCTCGGAGGGCGCTTCCGGGGACGGCCGAGGTGCGGGGGCGGGCGGCCAGGACGACCGGGACCGGGACAATCCCTTCGCCGCGCCGCCGGCCGGGACGCCCGACCGGGAATGGCGGCCCCGCCACGCGCACTCGGGACATCCCGAGGACTCCGGCGACTCGGGGGACTCCAGGGACGGCGCGGAGGGCTCTTCCGGCGAGCACGACGGTCGGCATGCCTGGGGCAACCAGTGGAGCAGCAAGCAGCCGGGGCGCCAGGGCGGCGGATTCGGCAGCCGCCCCGGGCGCGGCGGACCGGAGGGACCGACCGGTCCCGGCGGCCCCGGCCAGACCGGGCTGCGCTGGGACCCGACCGACCCGGCTCAGCGCCGGGCGCGCTATGCCCTGCTGTCGGGCATGTGGGCGTTCTTCTTCTCGCTCTTCAGCCTCCCGGAGATCGCCCTGCTGCTCGGCGCGCTGGCGCTGTACTGGGGCATCAGCGCGCTGCGCGCCAAGCCCCGCGCGAGCAAGCCGGGCCAGGGGAAGACGGAGGGCGCGAAAGCCACGGCGGCGGACGTCGGGGGCGGCAGGCCGTCGCACGAGCCGGAGACCACGACGGCGGGACCGCCGCACGCGACCGCCGGGAACACGGGCGCGCCCACGGCCTCCGGCAGCACCCGGCCGCAGACCACCGCAGCACTGAGCGGGCTGGTCACGGCGGGCCTGGCACTGTGCATCGTGGCCGCCGGCTTCACGCTCCAGCTCGTGTACAAGGACTACTACACCTGCGTCAACGACGCCCTCACCCAGTCCGCCCGGCACTCCTGCGAGGACCTCCTCCCCGAGCAGCTGCGGCCGATCCTGAGCGTGCAGGAATAAGCACCCCGGGAGTTACAGGGGTCACGGGCGGAGCTTCGGCAGCGGCGATCGGCCGAGCGTGCGCCACAGGTGCCATTCGCGCAGGAGGAGTGCGCCCGGTACGGCGACGGCCGCCGTCCAGCCGGCTGCTGCCGCGCCGGTGAGCCACCAGCTCGGGCCGACGTGCCGGAGCGCCGCGGTGCCGAGCGCGCCGCCCGCCGCGACCGCGAGCACGGCGGCCCCGGCCCCGCACATCAGTGCCGCGAGCGCCGCGACCGTGGCGGTGGATCGGCGGTTCCAGCGCAGCAGCCGGGCCTCGGGCCGGCGCGCGGCTGCCGCGCCGCCGGCCCGAGGCCCGG